>NZ_JBFADP010000005.1:0-69888 GCF_040641415.1 Streptomyces sp. NPDC020875
GGAGGCAGACCCGGTCTTTTCCGCCATCCTCCCCCAAAGCTGCCTTTGGGGGGACCCCCAGGGGGCGACCCTGCACCCCCCGACCACGCCGACTGAACTTGTCCCCTGGTGCCGGAGCCCGTCCCGGGGAGGGGTGATTGCCACCTGATGTGGTTGGTCCACCCGCTGCCCGGTGGCTGGTTGCTCGCGCAGTTCCCCGCGCCCCTGGTTACCTCCGTTGCCGCCCTCCGAAAGGGCCCCGCCCTTCATCCCGGGGCCGGGACCCCTCGGAAAGGGCCCAGCCCTTTCTCCCGGGGCCGGACCCATTTCAGGGCCGGTGCGAGGGAGAGCATTTAGGGGCGCGGGGAACTGCGCGACCAGCCACAGGCGGTCCGCAGGCCGCGAACAACACCAGGCCACCGGGCGCGGCCCGGGGCTGTAGACCTCACCTGGAGAGCCAAGGCGCTGGGGGTCCCCCCATTGCCGAAGGCATAGGGGGCGGAACTGCGCGACCAGCCACGACGGTGGTGCGGCCGGAACTCCTCCGGAGGAAGCACTCTCCATCCCGCCCGGAGGGCGCCCCCCTTCCCAAGGGCGATGAGGAGGGCAACCAGGGGCGCGGGGAACTGCGCGAACAGCCACAGGCGGTCCGCAGGCCGCGAACAACAGCAGGGCGCCGGGCGAGACCCGGGTTGTGGGCCTCACCCGGAGGGCCGAGGCGCTGGGGGCCCCGCACCCGAAGGCACCGGCGGGCCGCGGACAACACCAGGGGGCGCGGCCCGGTGAGTGGCGGGCCCCTAGCGGGAGGCGGTGAGGCGGTGGGGGGTGCGGCCGAGGAGGAGGTGGGTGAGGGCCGCGTCGAGGGTCGCGCCGACGTACCAGTCGCCGGTGTGGTCGACGCTGAACACCCGGCCCGTCGTGTCGATCGCGAGGACCGCCTGGTCGTCGCCTTCGACGCCGAGGGGGGCGAGTTCCGTGTCGAGGGCGCGGCCGAGGTCCGCGAGGGTGCGGGCGAGGTGGAGTCCGTACAGCGGGTCTATTCGCAGTTCGGGTGGTGCGATCTGGCGTCCGGTTTCGAGTGCCGTGACGCGGAGTCCGCCGAATTCCGCCCAGCTCTCGACGGCCGCGGGGAAGACGGCGTGCCGGTGTCCGCCGGGGGAGGTGTGGGCGCGGAGTATGTCGGCCCAGTGTTCGGCGAGTTTGATGTCCCAGCGGCCGGGCCGCCAGCCCGCTTCGCGGAGGGCGGCGTCGACGCCGACGGGGAAGCGGGTGGTGCTGAGGTTTTCGGGGGTGGCGGGTGTGGAGGACATGGGGATGCGGTCAGCCGTTCTCGGGTGCGCCGGGGTCGACGGCGCGGACGCCGAAGTGGTCGAGCATGGCGGTGCAGGAGCGGCAGGGCGGCGCGTAGCCGCCGTGCAGCGGGTCGCCGTCCTCCCGGATCCGGCGGGCCGTCAGTTTGGCGCCTTTGAGGGCGCGTTTGGCTTCGCCGTAGGTCATGGGTCTGCGTTGGGCCCGTTTGGAGCGGTTGCCGTCGGCGGTGGTGAGGTGCCGGGAGAGGACGAGGGCTTCCGCGCAGCGGCCGGTGAACCGTTCGCGGTCGCCGCTGGTGAGGGTGGCGAGGAAGTCCTGGACGAGGGGGTGGAGGGCCGGTGGCCGGTCGGCTTTGGCGGCGGTGGAGGTGTGGACGGTTCCGCGTACGGAGAGCGCCGCCGCGACCGTGGGCAGGATGCCGTCGCGGCGGTGGCCGAGCGTCGGCGGGCGGGTCGCCTCGTCGCTGCTCCAGCTGAGACGGGGATCACCCGTGTCGCTCTGTGTACGTGGTTGCGCTGTGTGCATGGTGCTGTTGTCCCCTCCCCTGCACTCCCCCCGGGCGGGAACAGCCTGCCAAACGCTGTGCTTTCTGGGGAAGCTGGGGCGAAAAAACGTGTCTTCCCGTCGGCGTTCGGTCACTCGGTCGTGACACTTGGTGAGCATCGGGGGCCCTTCGGGGGATGCCGGGAAGGGGCGTACGAATACGGCGCGCGGCGGCGCGGACACGGGGCGCTCCGGCGGCGCCCGGCCCCGGTTCGGGCGGGGAAGTGCCCGGGCGACGGCGCTCACCCCACCGCATAGGCTGTCCCGAACAGTCAGTAGCCAGCAGGGGGCAGAACCCATGACGACAGGTCGGCAGGGGCTGGGAGCCCCGCCTCCCGGTGCCGGTGTCCAGCCGCCCGCCGGGCCGCCGAACGCGGCCTACGCCGGTCAGGTCGTGCACTTCCCGGATCCGGTCCGGGCCGCCCGCCACCCCCGTGGGGTGCGGGTGGACGCCGACGGCTACCCGGACTTCTCGCCGTACGCCCGTGCCGCCGCCGAGATCGCCGAGCCGCCCGAGGGCTTCGGCATCGACGAACTGCGCCTCACGGACTACGTCTCGGCCAACGCGGCCCTGCACGCCGACGGCCATGAGCTGTGGGAGTCCCTGCCCCAGGTCGCCACTCCGCACGGCTGGACCTGGCATCACGTCCGGGGCACCCGCCGGGTGGAGCTGGTCCCGGTGGAGGTGAAGGCCCTGCTGCGGCATCACGGCGGTCTCGCCACCGCGGCGGCCGACCAGGGCAAACGCGGTACCCGTCCGCTCCAGGAGGCCTGGCCCGCCCATATCGGGCTGCCCCGGCGGGGGCTGGCCGTCACCGAGCCGCAACTTCTCGGTGTGGAGGAGGACCTCGGCTACCGGCTGCCCGGTGCCTACCGCGACTTCCTGAAGGCCGCGGGCGGCTGCGCGCCGGTCGGCGCCGCGCTCGATCCCCGGCTGGGGCTGCTGGTGGACCAGCCGTTCTTCACGGTCCGGGACGAGGCCGCCGTGGACGATCTGGTCTATGCCAACAAGTGTCTGCGGGACCATCTCACCAAGGACTACCTGGGCGTCGGCTATGTCCAGGGCGGCCTGCTGGCGGTGAAGGTCCGGGGTGATTCGACCGGTTCCGTCTGGTTCTGTTCCTATGACGACGTCCGGGACCGGGATGGCTGGTCCGCCCAGGAGCGGGCGGAGGCCCTGCTGCTGCCCTGCGGCGACGACTTCGACGGTTTCCTCGGGCGGCTGGCGGGCAATCCGCCGGAGCTGGACACCGTCGCGGGGCTGATGGTCGAGGGCGGCTTCGCCCGTCCCGTACCCGTGACCGACGCGCCGGATGGGGAGTGACACGGCGATGGTGACTTTCGCGCAGGCGCAGGAGCGCGCCGAGGAGTGGATCAACGGCGAGCTGCCCGCGTACCAGCATCGTGAGGTGCGGGTCCGGGAGTTCGGCCTGGGGTTCGTGGTCTGGGCGGAGGACCGCGAGGGCGGTGTCCGTTCCGGCGGTGGTACGCAGCGGCTGGTGATCGCCCGCGAGGGCGGCGAGGCCACGCTCTGGCCGGGGCTGCCCGTGGGCGAGGTCATCCGGCGGTACGAGGAGGAGTACGGCGGCTCCGCCGGTGCCCCGGCGCCCGCCGCGCCCGAGAAGCCGAAGCGGATCGACCTCCATCAGACGTCGTTCCTGATCACTCCGCCGGAGTGGTTGCAGGAGGCGGCGAACCGGCGGGGGGACGACACCGGTACCGACACCGGTACCGACACCGGTACCGATACCGATACCGGCGCTGTCGATACGGGTGAGGCCGGGCCGCGGGACGCGGTTCCGGCCGATGCCGTCCCCGAGGACGCCGTACCGCCGCGTGACGCCGAACCGCGGGATGCCGTACCGCCCCGTGACGCCGAACCGGAGGACGCGCCTCCGGCCGATGCCGAGCCCGCCGACGGCGCCTGGCCCACACCCAGCCACGGTACGGCCGCCGGAGCCGACGACGGCTCCGTACCGCTGCCCCTGACCGTGCTCGAAGCACCCGCCGCCAGGGAACCCGTCGCGGCGGACGCCGATCTGCCGACCGCGTTGATGGACGGCGGCAGCCGGCTGCCGCCGACGGCCGTGGAGGGCGCGCTGCGCCCCGCGCCCGCGGCGCCCGTACCCGCGCCGCCGCGGGCACCGGCACCCGTGGCGCCCCCGCAGGGCGCGACCCCGCCGCCGTTCGCCCCGCCCGCGCCGACGCCCCCGCCGCCCGTCGGCGCGACGCCCCCGCCCGCCTCGCCCCCGCCGGGGCCGGGCCCGCTGCCGCCGGTGGCGGCCGGCCCGCCGTCCGGGGCCGCCGATATCGCCGACGCGGCCACCGCGAAGGCCCCGCCGCCGCGCAGGCCCAACCCGTCAACGACTCCGCCGACCCCGCCACCGCCCGGCCCGCCCGCACCCCCCGGCGTACCCGGCGGGACCGGTGGGACCGGCGGAATCGGCTACGTACCGACGCAACTCGTCTCCCAGGTCGGCCCCGAGCCCACCCCGGCACCCGGCCCGCCCGCGCCCCCCGGCCCGCCCGGACCCCCGAGCCCGCCGAACCAGGTGCACCACGCGGCGACCATGCTCGCCGGGCCCAACCCGCTCGGCCCCGGCGCGCCCCCGCCGCCCGGTGCCACGCCCCCGCCGCCGGGACCCCCCGGCGTACCCTCGTCCGGTGGCGCACCGCGCCCCCACTCCGGTCCGCCCGCCCCGCCCGGCCCCCCGCCGCCGGTCGGCGGGCCCGGGGCGCCGGCCGCGTACGGCTACCCCCAGCAGTCGGGCGTGCCCACCGTCGGCCCCGGCTACCAGGCCGTACTGCGCTACCGCGCGCCCGACGGCTCCGAGGCGCAGATCATCCGCCGCAGCGCACCCGGTACGCCCCACCCCGAGTGGCAGATCTTCCACGAGCTGCGGGCCATGAACATCCCCTCCGACCAGGTGCTGGGCCTCCACACCGAACTGGAGTCGTGCGAGCTGCCCGGCGGCTACTGCGCCCGGATGATCCGCGAGCAGTGGCCGCAGGCGCGGATCACCAGCATCGCGCCGTACGGCCGCGACCACGCCGGACGCCAGGACGGCATGCGGCAGCTCATCACCCACCAGGGCGAGCTGCACCAGGTCGCCGACGGCCCCGCCAGGCCCGCCCCGGTCCGGGTACCGCTGCCGCAGGTCCAGCCCGCGCCGCCGGTACCGCCGCAGGGCGTCGCGCAGGAACTCCTCAACGCCTTCGGGCCGCAGGGCATCCTCCGCTTCGACCAGCGGGCCGTCTCCCGGCAGGGCGTCCCCGACGTGGTCGCCGCGACCCTCGTCTACGCGGGTCTGCCCGGGGACTTCAACCCGTTCTTCTGGGCCCAGCCCGCCCAGCCCGTGATTCCGACGCTGGCCGAACTCGCCGCCCAGCGGCAGGTCCAGGCCGCCGCCGACGCCTCCTCGTACCTGGTCGTCGGCAGTGACTTCGGCCGGGCGATCTGTGTGCAGTACGGCACCGCCAACATCGTCGCCGTCCCCATCGAGGCCGGTCCCGGCGGGGCGCCCACGACCCCGCAGTTCGTCAATACCGGGCTGCCCGAGTTCCTGCGCTGCCTGGCCCTGCTCGGCCAGATGTGGCGACTGCGGTACGGGCTCACACCCGAACAGGCGGGCCGCTGGACCGTCGACTTCCAGGGCTATCTCGCCGCCCTCGACCCGGCGGCGCTGGCCTCGCCGGAGAGCTGGTGGTCCGTACTCCTCGAACAGATGTGGGACGGATTGTTGTAACAGCGGCTCAGAACATCGTCCGGGGCGTCGGTTCGGAAGAACCGGCGCCCCGTTCGTCTGCTTTTCAGGCGCCTACCGGGTGTGTCGCCCACCGGCCGCTTCCTCCGCATCACGGATGATATGAGCACTGTTCGTCATGTCATCCGGTCATGGAAGACGAAGGGGCCCGCGAGATGACCGTCGCCGCAGCACCCGAACCGACCGCCGCCGACCCCGGGCCCGTACCGTCGTCCACGGCGCTTCCCGATCACGGCCCCGACGGACCGCACGACGGACCGCACGACGGGATGTCCGGGCCCGAGTCCGGCTTCATCGTCGTACGCCGCGGCTACCGCGCCGACCAGGTCCACGACCGGCTCGCCGCACTCTCCCGCGAACGCGACCAGGCATGGGAGCGGGCCGCCAGACTCACCGTCCTCGCCAAGGAGATGACGGCGGAGGCCGCCCGGCTGAAGGAAGCGGTCGAAGGACTCGGACCCCAGACGTACGAATCCCTCGGCGCCCCGGCCCGCCAGCTCCTCGCCACCGCCTGGGAGACCGCCGACCACATCCGCACCAGCGCCCGCGACGCCGCCCGCGACGACGCCGCCCACGCGGACACCGAGGCCCGGCGGCTCACCGAGGAGTCGGGCGCGGCGGCGGGCGCCGCCCTCGCCGACGCCGAGGAACACACCCGGCGCCTCGTCACCTCCGCCCGGGTCGCGGGCGGCCGCCTCCTCATGGACGCCCGCCGCGACGCGGGCGCCTACCGCGCCGAGGCCACCGTCGTCTGGGACGGCATGCGCCGCCGCGCCGAGGACATGCTCGCCGCCCTGGAATCCGAACAAGCCGCCCGCTGGGCCGAAGTCGAACGCGACGCGGAACGCCGGACCGGGGCGGCGGACGAACTCCGGGCGGGCGCGGAAGGGCGCGCGGCGGCGCTGCTGCGCGAAGCCGAACGCGAAATGGCGGCGGCGGAGGAACACACCCGCCGCGTCGACGAGGCGGCGGCGGCCCGCGCCGAGACGGTCCTCGCGGCCGCGCGCGAAGAGGCGGAGGCGGTGGCGCGCGAAACGGACCGCGTCCTGGAGACCCATGCGGCGGCCCGCGCGGAAACGATGGCGCCGCTCCAACTCCTCCACGACTCCCTCGCCGCCGAAGAAACCCCCTGACCCCCCGCCTCCCGCTACGGGTCCGCGCCCTGCGCCCCGCCTGCGGCTGGTGGCGCAGTTCCGCCCCCTATGCCATAGGTGATGGGGGGACCCCCAGCGCCTTGGTCCTCCACGGGTCGCCGAAAGACCCGGGCCGCGCCCGGCCGCCTGATGTTGTCGGCGGCCTGCGGCCCAGCCGTGGCCGTTCGCGCAGTTCCCCGCGCCCCTAAATGCTCTCCCCAGCGCCGCTCCTGAAAAGGGCCTCGCCTCCGGTGAGAGGGGCCTGCCTCTTTCGGAGGGCGTTCAGGAGGGCAACCAGGGGCGCGGGGAACTGCGCGACCAGCCAGCCACGGTCCGCAGGCCGCGAACAAGATCAGGTCGCCGGGCGCGGCCCGGGTTTGTGGGCCTCACCCGGAGGGCCAAGGCGCTGGGGGTCCCCCCATTGCCGAAGGCATAGGGGGCGGAACTGCGCGAACAGCCACGACGGTGGTGCGGACCGCTGACAACATCAGGCTGCCGGGCGCGGCCCGGGTACAACACCCGGCCGCCCGGCGGAGCCCGTCACGTGGCTGCCGCCTCCTCGCCCACTAGGGAGTATGAGAGAACGTCTCCACCCACGGGTGGAGGGCCCCTCAGGGCATCTCCTTAGATCAGGCAGACCCCCACTCGTTCGCGCGGACGAGGCGGCCCACCCCCTCCTTTTCCTAGCGTGTTCCTGGGAGGCCGGGGACGCCCACCCCCTCGGGGGTGGGGTAAACCCCCGCACCAAGACGGTGACCCGCCCCAGCGCGCCGACGCCTCCCGGCGGACAGAATTTTCGGCTGTAGGCACCTGCGCAGAGCGAAGCCGCAGACACCGCAGACCGCTCACCAAGGCACTGAGGAGACCCCGTGACAACGGCTACGACCATTCCGCCCGGGTCCACCGGAGGACGCACAGCCGTCGCCGCTCGCGGACGGCAGATCGTGAAGGCGTACGGCTCGGGGGAGACCCGGGTCGTCGCGCTCGACCAGGTCGATGTGGACATCGCCCGGGGGCAGTTCACCGCGATCATGGGCCCGTCGGGGTCCGGCAAGTCGACTCTGATGCACTGCCTGGCCGGTCTGGACACCGTCACGTCGGGTGAGATCTATCTGGACGATACGGAGATCACCCGGCTGAAGGACAAGAAGCTGACGCAGCTCCGCCGGGACCGGATCGGCTTTATCTTCCAGGCGTTCAATCTGCTGCCGACGCTCAACGCGCTGGAGAACATCACGCTCCCGATGGATATCGCGGGCCGTAAGCCGGACGGGGCCTGGCTGAACCGGGTGGTGGAGACGGTGGGGCTCGCGGGGCGGCTGAAGCACCGGCCGACGCAGCTCTCCGGCGGTCAGCAGCAGCGGGTCGCGGTGGCCAGGGCGCTCGCCGCGCGGCCGGAGATCATCTTCGGGGACGAGCCGACGGGCAATCTCGATTCCCGCGCGGGCGCGGAGGTCCTGAGCTTCCTGCGCCGTTCGGTGGACGAGCTGGGGCAGACGATCGTGATCGTCACGCATGACCCGGTCGCGGCGTCGTACTCGGACCGGGTGCTGTATCTCGCGGACGGCCGGATCGTGGACCAGATGTTCCGGCCCACCGCCGAGGCCGTGCTGGACCGGATGAAGGACTTCGACGCCCGGGGGCGTACGTCGTGACGACCTTCAAGACCTCGTTCCGCAACTTCTTCGCCCACAAGGGCCGGATGGCGCTCTCCGCGATCGCCGTCCTGCTGTCCGTGGCGTTCGTCTGCGGCACGCTGGTGTTCACCGACACCATGAACACCACCTTCGAGAAGCTGTTCGCCGTCACGTCGCCGGATGTCACCGTCTCCCCGAAGGAGATCGAGGACGAGGACCGGCCCGCCACCGGCCGCCCGGAGACGCTGCCCGCGTCGCTGGTGACGAAGACCGCGGGCGTCGAGGGCGTCAAGTCCGCCATCGGTACGGTGACCAGCGCTTCGGTCACCATCGTCGACAAGGACAACAAGAACATCGGGGCCTCGACCGGCGCCCCCACCATCGCGGGCAACTGGACCGAGATGGACCTCAAGACCTTCGACATCAGCTCGGGCCGGGCGCCGCGCGGCCCGTCGGAGTCGATGGTCGACGCGGACACCGCCGAGAAGAAGAAGCTGAAGATCGGCGACCGGCTGCGCACGATCACCGTGGACGGCGACTTCACCACCACCATCTCCGGGATCATCGCCTTCCGGGTCACGAACCCGGGCGCCGCCGTCGTCGTCTTCGAGACGAAGACGGCTCAGACCAAGCTGCTCGGCGGCCCGGACCGGTTCACCCAGATCGCGGTGACGGGGAAGCCGGGTGTCCCGGACGCCCAGCTGGAGAAGAACATCGCGGCCGTGATCGGCGGCGCCGGGTACGACATGAAGACGGCCGCCGAGTCGGCCGACGCGGGCCGGGAGGAAGTCGGCTCGTTCCTGGACGTGATGAAGTACGCGATGCTCGGCTTCGCCGGGATCGCCCTGCTCGTCGGGATCTTCCTGATCGTCAACACCTTCTCGATGCTGGTCGCCCAGCGGACCCGCGAGATCGGTCTGATGCGGGCCATCGGCTCCAGCCGCAAGCAGGTCAACCGTTCGGTGCTGATCGAGGCCATCATCCTCGGTGTGGTCGGCTCCGCCCTCGGCGTCGCGGCGGGTGTGGGTCTGGCCGTCGGGCTGATGGAACTCATGGGCACCATGGGCATGAAGCTCTCCACCGGAGATCTGACGGTGAAGTGGACGACCCCGGTCGTGGGCGTGGTCCTGGGTGTCGTGGTGACGGTGCTGGCCGCGTACATCCCGGCCCGCCGCGCCAGCAAGATCTCCCCGATGGCGGCGCTCCGCGAGGTCGGCGCGCCCACCGACGCCAAGTCGGGCTGGATCCGGGCCGTGGTGGGCCTGCTGCTCACGGCGGGCGGCGCCGTCGCCCTGGTCGCCACGACCGAGGCGGAGAAGGCGACCGAGGGTTCGATGCTGCTGGGTGTCGGGGTGCTGCTCTCCCTGCTCGGCTTCATCGTGATCGGCCCGCTGCTGGCGAATGTGGTGGTACGGCTCCTCAGTGTCGTGGTGCTGCGGGCGTTCGGGCCGGTCGGCCGGATGGCGGAGCGGAACGCGCTGCGCAATCCGCGCCGTACGGGCGCCACCGGCGCCGCGCTGATGATCGGTCTGGCCCTGGTGGCGTGTCTGTCGGTGGTCGGCTCCTCGATGGTCGCCTCGGCGTCGGAGGAGCTGGACAAGACGGTGGGCGCGGACTACGTCATCCAGTCGAGGTCGGGCCAGCTGGTCGTGCCGAAGGCGCTGGAGGCGATCCGGGAGACCGAGGGCATCGACTACATCACCCAGTACCGCGACATCCGCACCAAGATCACCGCCCCGGACGGCAGCTCGGCCAAGGTGACGATCGTCGCCACCGACCCGTCGTACGCGAAGGACTTCCGCAAGGAGACGGTCCGCGGCGAGCAGGCGGACGTCTACGCCGCCGACTCCATCTCGGTCGGCGAGGAGTACGCGGAGAAGCACGGGGTGAAGCTGGGCTCCGAGCTGACGGTCGAGTTCACGGGCGGGCAGACGGCGAAGCTCGAGGTCAAGGCGATCACCTCGGACGACAGCGCCATGGAACAGGGCGTGATGATCACCAGCACGGCCACCGCGCAGAAGTATCTGCCCGCCGACAAGATCCCGCAGAACCTGATGGTCTTCGCCTCCGCGAAGGACGGCCAGGAGAAGGCCGCGTACGAGGCGCTGAAGACGACGCTGGAGCCGTATCCGCAGTACAAGGCGTCGAACCAGACCGACTTCAAGAAGGATCTGAAGGACCAGATCGGCCAGCTGCTGAACATCGTCTACGGTCTGCTGGGCCTGGCGATCATCGTGGCGATCCTCGGTGTGGTGAACACCCTGGCGCTGTCGGTGGTGGAGCGGACCCGGGAGATCGGTCTGATGCGGGCCATCGGTCTCTCCCGGCGCCAGCTCCGCCGGATGATCCGGCTGGAGTCCGTGGTCATCGCCCTCTTCGGCGCCCTGCTCGGCCTCGGCCTTGGCATGGGCTGGGGTACGGCGGCGCAGAAGCTGCTGGCCCTGGAGGGGCTGCGGGTGCTGGAGATCCCCTGGCCGACGATCATCACGGTCTTCATCGGTTCGGCCTTCGTCGGTCTCTTCGCGGCGCTGGTCCCCGCGTTCCGCGCGGGCCGGATGAACGTCCTCAACGCGATCGCGTCCGACTGACGGGCACGGTCACGGCCCCGGTCAGGGTTCCGGGGGTACGACTCCGGAGCCGTACGGGCCCGGTCCGAGCGGATTTCGCTCGGGCCGGGCCCTCGGGTTTTCCGTGCGGCGGGGTCTTCCGTGCGGCGGGGTGGATCAGCCGCCGAGCATCTGAAGGATCTGCTGGGCCAGGGCGAATACCGGGGCGCCGAGATCCCCGGCGATCGCGGCCACTCCGGCGATCGCCGCCACCGCGTTCCGCCGGGTCTGTGGATCGGCCTCGGGGGCGGCGACGGCGGGCAGCGCGTCGTCGATGGTCCGCGCGGCGGCGTCGGGCACCCCGTCCCGCAGCTCCAGGAGGAGCCGGGTCAGCTCCCGTACGGCCTCCTCCAGCCCGGCGGCGGACGCCGGGGCGGCCTCCCGGGACGTGTAGCTGATTCCGGTATTTCCCGTACCGCCGTGCATATTGACGGTGTTGTGATGGTTGTTGCCGGTCATTTATCTGCTCACTCCCGTATTCCGCTCGCCGCCGAACATATTGACCGTGTCGCCGTAGTGGTAGTTGCTGGTATTGCCGATGGTCAGGCTCTGGACTTTCAGGGTGAGTTCGATATCGGGATTCTCCAGGGACCGGGAGATCTGGAGGGTGATCTCCTGGAGGGCGGCGCGGTCGGTGCCGGGAATCAGCACGGCCGGCGGGCCGCTGGTCTCGATCACCAGGATCGGGTAGCTGGGGGAGAACATCACGATCAGCATCTTGATGATCGCGAAGATCGCGATGACGGAGGTCACAGCTCCGACCAGTCCGAAGAAGTCCGAGGAGCCGCTGTCGGAGTCGACGCCCGAGGCGACGGCGCTGAGCAGGGCGAGGACCAAGGTCACCGCGACGGTCGCTCCCACGACCTTCACGCAGCTGACGAACGCCCGCCAGCGGTTGGGGTGGAAGGTCGAGGTATGGACCCGGGTGATGTTCGCCAGCGGGTAGACGGCTTGGTCGACCCAGAGCAGTCGCCTGGTGACCCGGATGTTCACAGTGTTGCCGCCCGGCGGCGCGTGGGCCGGTCTGGTCGGCACGGGCGGGGCGCTGGGCTCGGGCGGAGCCTTGAGCGGAGCGGGCTGTCCGCCCGTCGGGTCTCCCGCGGGTTGCCGCGGGGGGATCCGCCAGGGTTGTTGGGCCGGTGGATCCTGGGGTGGATCGGGTAATGACATGGTTCCCCCGAGGGTGAGGAGAGGCTGGACGGTACCAGTCCGGGGCGTGGCCCGTACTCGGAATTCGGTTTGGGAGCGCCCGGAGCCGGACCGGGCGGTCAGGAGATGACGACGCCCTTGTTTCCCGTACCGTCGAGCATGTTGACCTCGTTGCTGATGTGGTACATCTTCGGATCGCCGATCACCAGCGTCTCCACCGTCATCCGGAATTCGGTGTCCGGCTCGTCGATGGCGTGCAGGATCCGCAGCCGGATATCGCGCATCTGCTCCGGCTTCCGGCCGGGGATCACCGCCTTCGGTGCCCCGGTCGTCTCGACGATCAGCAGATAGCGCGCCTTGGCGAAGAGGGCGACGACCGTCCGGACGCCGTGGTGGACCGCGACGCAGGCGGTCACGAGCGCGGCCAGGAGCAGCAGCTCCTCACCTCCGGTGGCCCTGCCGTCCCGGAAGATCAGCAGTACCGCCGCCACGCAGAGCCCGAGCCAGGTCAGAAACCGCCCGGCCGGTACCCAGCGGTCGGGTTCCACGACGACGGTCCGGACCCGGGAGACGTGTTGCAGCGGATAGGTGGAGTCGCCGAGGAAGAGGAGCCTTCTGGTGACCTGTACGGCGACCCCGCCGTGCTTGCGGTTCCGCCGCCGGGCGGGGACGCGGTCGAAGCCGTCGGGCCACTGCTGGGAATCATCCGGGGCCGGGGCCGGGGCCGGGGCCGGTTCCGCCGCCGGGGCCGGGGCCGACGGGCCCGGGGCGGCGGTGGCGGGCGGTACGGCTTCGGACACCACGCGCTCGTCCCTCACCGTCGGCGGGAAGGCGGGTTCGGGCGGGATCTCGGACGGGATCCCGGGGGGCTGCCCGGGCGGATCGGGTGTCGGCATCTGCTCCCCCATGCGAACGGCGGCACGGCCGCGGAGAGTCCATTAACCCGCCGCCGTCCGGGGCGCGCAATGAGGCGTTCCGGTCTTTGACGGAGCCGTGTCCGGCGGGTCGGCGAGGCCCCCGCCGGGGTGCCCGCCGGGATGTGGGGCGCCCGGGACCCAAGGGGCCTACGGGGCCGAAGGGGGCCCGGTCACCCGGCGGCGCGGCCCTTCCCCCGCCCTCTCGCCGGGCGAGCGGCGCCCTCCGGGCGGGCGTAGGCTGGGGACACCCCGGCCCGTCGCACGTGCCGGGTCGTTCGCGTTGCCCGTTGTGGCCGCGGCGCTGCCCGTACCCGTCGGATCGCATCACCGGGATGGAACGTCTTTCATGAGCCTGCACGGTCTGCTGGACGCAGTCGTACGTGATCCCGCACTCGCCGAGGCCGTCGAGGCCGCCCGGTCCGCGGGACGGATGCATGTGGATCTGGTGGGTCCGCCCGCGGCGCGGCCCTTCGCCGTGGCGGCGCTGGCCAGGGACGCCGGGCGGACCGTGCTCGCGGTGACCGCGACGGGCCGGGAGGCGGAGGATCTGGCGGCGGCGCTGCGGTCGCTGCTGCCGGAGGACACGGTCGCCGAGTACCCGGCCTGGGAGACCCTGCCCCACGAGCGTCTTTCGCCCCGGTCCGACACCGTGGGCCGTCGGCTCGCGATCCTGCGCAGGCTGGCCCACCCGTCGGCCGACGACCCGGCGGCCGGTCCCGTGTCGGTGGTCGTCGCGCCCATCAGGTCCGTACTCCAGCCGCAGGTCAAGGGCCTGGGCGAGCTGGTTCCCGTGGCGCTGCGGACCGGGCAGCAGGCCGACCTGAACGAGATCGTGGACGCGCTGGCCGCCGCCGCATACGCCCGGGTGGAGCTGGTCGAGAAGCGGGGCGAGTTCGCGGTCCGCGGCGGCATCCTCGATGTCTTCCCGCCCACCGAGGAGCACCCCTTGCGGGTGGAGTTCTGGGGCGACGACGTGGAGGAGATCCGCTACTTCAAGATCGCCGACCAGCGGTCGCTGGAGGTCGCCGAGCACGGTCTGTGGGCGCCGCCCTGCCGTGAGCTGCTGCTGACGCCCCAGGTGCGGGAGCGGGCGGCGTCCCTCGCCGAGGCCCATCCCGAGCTGGGCGAACTCCTCGGCAAGATCGCCGAGGGGATCGCGGTGGAGGGCATGGAGTCCCTGGCGCCCGTCCTGGTCGACGATATGGAGCTGCTGCTGGACGTGCTCCCGGCCGGTTCGATGGCCGTGGTCTGCGACCCGGAACGGGTCCGTACCCGCGCGGCGGATCTGGTGGCCACCTCGCAGGAGTTCCTCCAGGCTTCGTGGGCGGCGACCGCGGGCGGCGGCGAGGCCCCCATCGATGTCGGCGCCGCGTCCCTGTGGGGCATCGCGGACGTCCGCGACCGGGCCCGTGAGCTGGGCATGATGTGGTGGTCGGTGGCGCCGTTCGCGGCCGACGAGGAGCTGTCCGCCGACACCCTCAAGCTGGGGATGCACGCCCCGGAGTCGTACCGGGGCGACACCGCCCGCGCGCTGGCCGACACCAAGGGCTGGCTGGCGGACGGCTGGCGTACGGTCTTCGTCACCGAGGCGCACGGCCCGGCGGCCAGGACCGTCGAGGTGCTGGGCGGCGAGGGCGTACCGGCGCGGCTCGAAGCCGAGCTGGGCGAGATCTCCCCGTCCGTGGTCCATGTGGCGACGGGCGCGATCGACTTCGGCTTCACCGACCCCGGTCTGAAGCTCGCCGTCCTCACCGAGACCGACCTGACCGGCCAGAAGGCGGCGGGCAAGGACGGCCGCCGGATGCCGACCCGGCGCCGTAAGACGATCGATCCGCTGACGCTGGAGACCGGGGACTACATCGTCCACGAGCAGCACGGCGTGGGCCGCTACATCGAAATGGTGCAGCGGACGGTGCAGGGCGCGACCCGTGAGTACCTGGTGGTCGAGTACGCCCCCGCCAAGCGCGGCCAGCCCGGCGACCGGCTCTACATCCCGACCGACCAGCTGGAGCAGATCACCAAGTACGTCGGCGGCGAGGCCCCCACCCTGCACCGGCTCGGCGGCGCCGACTGGACCAAGACCAAGGCGCGGGCCAAGAAGGCGGTCAAGGAGATCGCGGCCGACCTGATCCGGCTCTACTCGGCCCGGATGGCGGCCCCCGGCCACACCTTCGGCCCGGACACCCCGTGGCAGCGGGAGCTGGAGGACGCCTTCCCGTACGCCGAGACGCCCGACCAGCTCTCCACCATCGCCGAGGTGAAGGAGGACATGGAGAAGTCGGTCCCGATGGACCGGCTGATCTGCGGCGACGTCGGCTACGGCAAGACGGAGATCGCGGTACGGGCGGCGTTCAAGGCGGTCCAGGACGGCAAGCAGGTCGCGGTCCTCGTCCCCACGACCCTGCTGGTGCAGCAGCACTTCGGCACGTTCTCGGAGCGGTACTCGCAGTTCCCCGTCAACGTCCGGGCGCTCTCCCGCTTCCAGTCCGACACGGACGCCAAGGCGACCCTCGAAGGACTGCGGGACGGCGCGGTCGACGTCGTCATCGGCACCCACCGGCTGTTCTCGTCCGAGACCAAGTTCAAGGACCTCGGCCTGGTCATCGTCGACGAGGAGCAGCGGTTCGGCGTCGAGCACAAGGAGCAGCTGAAGAAGCTGCGGGCCAATGTCGACGTACTGACGATGTCGGCGACGCCGATCCCCCGGACCCTGGAGATGGCGGTCACCGGCATCCGCGAGATGTCCACGATCACCACCCCGCCGGAGGAACGGCACCCCGTCCTCACCTTCGTCGGACCGTACGAGGAGAAGCAGATCGGCGCCGCGATCCGCCGCGAACTCCTCCGCGAGGGCCAGGTCTTCTACATCCACAACCGGGTCGAATCGATCGACCGGGCGGCGGCCCGGCTGCGGGAGATCGTCCCCGAGGCGCGGATCGCCACCGCCCACGGCCAGATGTCGGAGAGCGTCCTGGAACAGGTCGTGGTCGACTTCTGGGAGAAGAAGTTCGACGTCCTGGTCTCCACCACGATCGTGGAGTCCGGGATCGACATCTCCAACGCCAACACCCTGATCGTGGAGCGCGGCGACAACTTCGGCCTCTCCCAGCTCCACCAGCTCCGCGGCCGGGTCGGCCGGGGCCGGGAGCGGGGGTACGCGTACTTCCTCTACCCGCCCGAGAAGCCGCTCACCGAGACCGCGCACGAACGCCTCGCGACCATCGCCCAGCACACCGAGATGGGCGCGGGCATGTACGTCGCCATGAAGGACCTGGAGATCCGGGGCGCGGGCAATCTCCTCGGCGGCGAGCAGTCCGGCCATATCGCGGGCGTCGGCTTCGACCTCTACGTCCGGATGGTCGGCGAGGCGGTCGCGGACTACCGCGCCTCCGTCGAGGGCGGCCCGGAGGAGGAGCCCCCGCTGGAGGTCAAGATCGAACTCCCGGTCGACGCGCACGTCCCGCACGACTACGCGCCCGGCGAGCGGCTGCGGCTCCAGGCGTACCGCTCGATCGCGTCCGCCAACTCGGAGGACGACATCAAGGCGGTCCGCGAGGAGCTGACCGACCGCTACGGCAAACTGCCCGAGCCGGTGGAGAACCTGCTGCTGGTCGCCGGGCTGCGGATGCTGGCCCGGGCGTCCGGGGTCGCGGAGATCGTCCTCCAGGGCAACAACATCCGGTTCGCGCCGGTGGAGTTGCGGGAGTCGCAGCAGCTCCGGCTCAACCGGCTCTACCCCCGTACGGTGATCAAGCCGGCGACCAACCAGATCCTGGTGCCCCGCCCCACCACGGGCAAGATCGGCGGCAAGCCGGTCGTGGGCCGGGAACTCCTGTCGTGGACGGGCGAGTTCCTGACGACGATCCTCGGCGGGTAGCGGCGACCGCCCGGGGCGATGGGCCCGCTCGGCCGCCCCGGTCCCGCCCCACCGGTCCCGCCCCCGTCCGTGATCTACTGGCGGGGCCAGGGCAGGGCGGCCGCGCGGACAGCGGTCCGCCGCGGGGCGTGCGACGGGGGTGGACGAGCGATGTTCGGATTCGGGCAGCGGCGGAACGAGCCGCCCGGCGAGCGCGCCAGGGGCGGCGGCATGGAGCACGTCCTGCCGTCCGCCGACCCGGCCGACCGGGCCGAAGCGCTGCGCTGGCTTCAGGAACACGCGGGCCACTACCTCGACTCCGGGGCCCTCGCCGACCGTGAGGACCTGCGCCGATGACACCCGTCGAGCGGGCCGCCGCGCCCCGCTATCTCGCCCACACGTCGGTGCTGTGGCGCCTGCTGTTCGGTACGGTCCCCGACCCCTGGCCCGCCCGGGTCGCCGAAGGGCTCGTCACCATCTGCCCCGTCGCCCACGCCGAACTCCGGCACGGCCGACGCCCCGGAGTGGACCCGACACCGCTCCACCTGGCGCTCGACCGGGCCTTCGGATCGGTCCCGATGAAGCACTTCGACCGCCAGCCCGAGGCCACCGACGTACTGAAGCGACTGGGCGCGCTCGGCGTACGGCAGGCGCCTTCCCTGATGGAGGTCGTCACCGTGCTCACCGCCCGGGACCACGGTCTGACCGTCCTCCACACCGACGCCCGCTTCGAGGTCATCGACCAGGTGTGCCCCGGCATCCCCATGATCAGGATCGAGGCGCCCCGCCCACCGCGCCCGGCCCCCGACCCGAACACCAACCGCAGGCGCGGCCTGCTGCGCCGACTCCTGGACGACTGACCCGGGCGGGCGGCCGGATCGCTCCAACGGGCCAGGCCGTATCGCGGCCCGTCCGGCACGGTGACACCGTCGACGCGAGGGGGGCTCCCAGCTCACCGAAGGACGTTGTTCATGCGAGCCAGACTGCGCGTCGTGGCGGCCACCCTGATCTCATTCGGCCTGGCACTGGTCACAACACCCGGTACCGCCCAGGCCCAGGGCCAGATCATCAGACTGAGAAGCGTCTCCCAGGACAAGTGCCTGTACTTCCACTCGAACTACGGCAAACACGTCGGGGTCTACCAGTGCGTGGGCTACTCGGACCAGCGGTTCGAGCTGCTGTGGCCCGGGGACAACCAGGTCCAGTTCAAGAATGTGGACCATCAGGCGTGTCTGAACATCTACTCCCTCGAAGGGGCGGAGGTGGAGGCCGGAAGCTGCGGCAACTTCACCTCTCGGCTCAGGGTCGACGGGTCGCTCACCCCGGGCCAGGTCGTCAAGATCTACTTCCTGTACGACGGGGTCAAGCACTGCCTGGACGTCAACGAGGAGGTCCTGTCCTGGCACTGCCACGACATCGACCGCCAGTTGTGGGAAGTTCTGAGCGGCTAACGGTCCGGCTCCACCGGCAGCCACAACTCGGCGTCGGCCAGCACCGTTCCGGCGGTCCCGGCCGACGCCGCCCCGGTCCCGTCCGGCGACAGCCGGACGCGCAGGATCTCGGGGCCGATCCGGCTGCGGTACGGAGTCGACGGGAACCACTCCGTGAAGACGTCCCGCCACAGCTCCTGGACGGCCCCCGGCGCCGGGCCCGTGGTCGTGAAGACGGCCCAGGCACCGGCCGGGACGGCGAGTACGGTCAGCCCCTCCGGCGCGGGGGCCGAGGTGATCACGCCGTGGTGGTAATCGAGTTCGGTACCTTCCGCGCGGCCGGGATCCAGCCCGTCGCAGACCGCGACGATCCCGTACGGCTCCTGGTCCGACAGTGCCTTCAGCTCCGCCAGGACATCCGTGTCGATACCGCGTACGAAGTCGATGATCGCCTGATTGGGCCCGCTGTGGACCAGCGGAACCCGGGCCCTGAACCCGACGACGCGGAAGTCCGCCTTCTCCACGACGCGGTACCGCATACTGCTCCGCCCCTCGACGGTGAGCCGGAAGGCCATCCGGGACTGCGACGCGAGGGCGGCGCCGGTACGGCGGGCTTCGCCCGGTCCGACGCCGTGCATCGCCCGGAACGCCCGCGCGAACGCCTCGCCGGAGCCGTACCCGTAGCGGACCGCGATCTCCAGCAGCGTCGCCCGCCCCGCCAGCACCTCGGCCCCCGCGACGGTCAGCCTGCGCCGCCGTACGTACTCCGACAGCGGCATGCCCGCGAGGGCGGAGAACATCCGCCGCAGATGATGTTCCGATGTGGCGGCGATCCGGGCCAGCTCCGCCACGTCGAGGGGCGAGTCGAGACGGTCCTCGATATGTTCCATGGCCCGGTTCAGCCGCTCCAGCACCCCGGTCTCCCTCCTACCGCCCCAGACCGCGCCGGATCGCGATTTCCACCGGCGAGTACGCGCCGTCGGCCCGTTCCAGCTCGTACGGTACGGCGGGCAGCAGCGGCGGCTGCGCCAGAAAACGGGGCCGTACGCCGTGATGCGCCTGCGCCGCGTGCACCAGAAACGGATGGCACAGATACACATCGCCCGGCGCCCCGGTGGCGAGCGCGACCGGCCGGTGCGCGGACGCCGCCGCCACCTCGGGCCCGAGTACGAGGCCGCTCGCCCCGTACTCCCCGTACTTCTCCAGCACCTTCGGCACATCGAGATGCGAGCCGACCCGGATCCGGGTGGGCGCGTCCGCCTCCCCGACCTCCGAGAAGAGGAAGAGCATCAGCAGCGCCCGGTCCCGGGAGCGGAGATCGGTGAAGTACCAGCTCTCGCCCTCCGGCAGATAGCTCCCCTCGATGTGCCACCCCGCGTCGTCCGGCTCCTCCTCGTGCGGAAAGCGCAGCGGAAACGTCCCCAGCGAATAGCGCGGCTCCCAGCGCCCCGCGCCGACGAGCAGGTCGTACGCGTGATGAAGCCCGGGTGAGTTGGGGGCGGCGGCGAACGGCCCCTGAGCCATCCCGGGTATCCAGTGCACGGGCCGCGTCCAGGTCGCGGGCTCGTCCGGTTCGCACCCCGTCTCCCGCCACAGCAGCCGCGCGCAGTCGGCGGCCACCCGTGGCGCGACGGCCCCGGCGAGCTTCACGAAGCCGTCGCGGAGAAACCGGGAGACCAAGATCGTGTCGTCCATACGGCCATGCTCCGCCGCCACCCGGTCCCGGCACCCGACAATCCCCGTACCGCTTTTGTCGGGCGCCCCGAGGAGTTCCGCAGTGCGCGGCCCACGGGGGTGCGTGCGCCCCCCGGCATGTGTCCCGTAGCGCCGACTCCTGCTTGACTTGGTCCTCCCGGCGCCACCGAGCCGGGGTCATCACATCAACCGAGTCAGGGGGCCGTGTGACGCGGTCGGATTTACGGGCACTCTTCCGGTCCAACGACCGTGAGGTGAACGCGGTCGACTACTTCGCCGACCGGCGGGACGAATGGCTGACGGTCGCGGCGGCTCTGGCGGGCCACCGGGAACGGGTCGACGACCCCGGCTTCGACGTGGAGGATCTGGAGGCCGCGCGGCGCAATGTGCTCGTCTTCTACGGAGTCGGCGGCATCGGCAAGTCCACCTTGTCGCGCGGGATCGCCGAACATCTGGTGGGCGGTGAGGGACACCGGGGCGACTGGCCCGACCTCGATCCAGACCTCGGCCGGGTGGTCCCGGTCCGGGTCGATCTGTCCCGGGACTCCGGCGGGGACTTCGAGTCCGTGATGCTCGCGGTACGGCTCGGCGCGGCCGAGCTGGGGCACCCCATGCCGACGTTCGATCTCGCCTTCCAGCGGTACTGGGAGCGGAACCATCCCGGCGAGCCGATCGACGAGTATCTGCGGCGCCGCACCTGGTTCAGCCGCTTCCCCGGCTCCCAGTCGCTCTCCGGGCAGATGCAGTCCGCACTCGCCGACGTCGCCCAGGCCGTGGCGATGCCGGGCACGGTCGGCTCGATCCTGGGCCAGGGGTTCGGCGTCCTCGTCCAGGCGCTGCGGGAGCACCGGCACCAGGTCCGGGGCCTGGCGGAGTGCCGCCGCCTGGCCGATCTCCTGGAGGCCGAGCCCGATCTGGAGGCGTTGAGCTACTACGCCCATCTGCTCGCCTGGGACCTCAGCCGGGTCCCGGCCAAGCGGCGGGGCACGCTCGTGGTGTTACTGGACACCTTCGAGGACGTCGGCGGCCGTACCCATCGCGATCTGGAACGCCTGATCCAGCGGATGGTCTGGCTGATGCCCAACGCGCTGTTCGTGGTGACCGGCCGCAACCGGCTCCAGTGGGACGACGCGAAGCTGGAGGGCCAGCTGGACTGGGCCGGTCAACGCTACTGGCCCCTGCTCGTCGGCGGGGCGACCGGCGAACCCCGGCAGCACACCGTCGGCTATCTCTCGGCCGAGGACTGCGAGACCTATCTCTGCGAACGGCTCACCGTCGCCGGGCAGCCGCTGATGGACTCGCGGACCCGGCATCTGGTCACCGCGAACTCCCACGGGCTGCCGCTCTATCTGGACCTGGCGGTGATGCGCTTCCTCGACCTGTACCGGCACCACGGGCGCGCGCCGGAACCCGACGAGTTCAATCTCGACTTCCCGGCCCTGGTCACCCGCACCTTCCGCGATCTCACCCCGGACGTACGGCAGGTCCTGCGGGCGGTGAGCCTCTTCGACGCCTTCTCGCTCCGGCTGGCCACCGCCGCCGCCGGACTCGACCACGACGCCCCGGCCCTGCAACTGGTCGAGCGGCCCTTCGTGGACACGGACCCCGGCGCGCCCTGGCCCCACCGGGTACACGAACTCGTCCGCGACGCGGTCCGGGAGGCCGACTCCACGGGAGAGGACCGCTGGAGCGACGCCGACTGGCGCCGGGCCGCACAGCGCGCCTTCGACGCCCTGGAGCACGAGGCGACCGGGGACCGTACGCGTCTGGTGGCGGCGCTCCGCCAGGGCATGCGGCTCGCCCGGGACTACTCCCTCGACCTCGGCTGGCTCGCGGACGCGGCATTCCGGTACGTCGAGGACTTCGTGTGGGAGCCGCTGGAGATCCCGGCCTCCCCGGCGGAGACGGGGAACGACGGGCCCGGGGCGGAAAGCCCCGTCGAAGCCCTGGCCGCCGCGCTGAACGCGATCGCGACGCGGCAGCGGCAGCACCGGGGCCGGACGGCGGAGCAACTGCGCGCGGTACTGGACTCCGGACTGCTCCCGGACGCGCTCGTCGAACTCCCGCTGTACTTCCTCGCCGAGTGCGAGCGCGACCTCGGCCGCTTCGACGGCTCCCTGACCGGTATGCGCCGGGTGGTCGACCTGGGCGGACGACTCGCCCCCACGGCCGCCCGGGGGCTCGCCCATCTCGCCCGCCGGGTGGGCCGCTTCCCGCAGGTCCGTACGGCGGCGGAGAATCTGGGCACCGAGGGCCGCCGCGACCGGGTCCTGGGCGACCTGTGGTGGAGCCAGGGCAACGCGGCCCTGGCCTGCTCCTCCTACGCCACCAGCCGCGACGAGGCCCTGACGGCCGGCCAGCCCGGCGAAGCGGCGCTCTCCCAGGCATGCCTCGCCTTCGCCGCCGCCTTCCAGGACCGGCCGCGCGCGGCGGAACAGATCGCCCGCGCGGAGGAGATGCTGGGACAGGTCTCGATCCGCTGGGCGGAGGTCCAGACCCGGATCGCCGCCCTCGTCCGCGACGCGGGCATCGCGCCGGACCTGCCGGAGCGCGCCGACGACGTCGCCCGCCAGGCCCACGAGGCGGGCCTGACGTCCTCGGTGGCGTACGTCCGCTTCGCCGAATGCCTGCACGCGACGGCCCTCGACTCGGCGCCCCTGCGGGCTGAGGCCCGGGGCAGGCTGCGCGCCTGCGTCCGTGGCGAGGAGTTCGCCTACCTCCTCGAACTCGCCCACCTCATGGCGGGGGAGACACCCCCCGAAGACCTCCCGCTCGCACAATGGCTGGACGGGCAGGCCCAGGTCCGGGCACGCTGGACGGCTCTTGTCGATGATCGGCGTCGGGAAGCCGCCGCGATCAGCGGGGAATGAACGGTGGCGTGCGCCGAGGAGAGCGGCCCCGCCGGTCCCGGTCCCGGCGGTGATGCCGGGGCCGGGAGCGGGCGGGTCAGAAGATGGCGTTGTAGATGTCCCAGCCCCAGCCGAGCTGCTGGGATCCGCCGCCGGGGTGCTTGATCCAGAGCCGGCCCTGCTTGTCCCGGGCGACGAGATTGCTCCTGTCGGCGCCGTGGAAGTCCCGCGCCCAGAGTATGGAGTCGTAGGCGTTCCAGCCGCCGCCCTTACGTACGCGCGGGTTGTAGCCGTATGTGTCGTAGTTGTACGACCAGAGGACCCCGGACTTGTCCCGGGCCACGGTGCTGTAGCCGCTGTGGTCGCCCGCGATCAGGTTGTAGATGTGCCAGCTGAAGCCGACCTTGCGCCGGTCGGAGAACGGCTTGGCGGGGGTGGCGCCGGTCTCCGGGTCGGAGCGATGGGTGTAGTAGCGCCAGAGGTTTCCATCCTTGTCCCGGGCGTCGAGGTTGCCCGCCACGGCGAAGATCGCGTCGTACTGGTTCCAGCCACCGCCGACCCGCTCGCGCGGCTTGAACGGGGACTTGGGGTCACCGGAGCCCCGGTGGATCCAGAGCACTCCCTGCTTGTCGCGGGCCACGACGTCGCCCCGGCCGGTCGCGGTCCGGTAGTTCAGGCTGGTGATGGAGGTGTAGACGTCCCAGCCCCAGCCGACACGCTTGCGCGCGCTGAGCGGCTTGTCCCCCCGCCCCGTGTTCTCGTACTGCCACAGGTCCCCGGACTTGTCCCGGGCGAGGATCGTGGTGCGTATCTCCGGTTCCGGGGTTCCGGGGTGGAACTGGAAGGTCACCGGTCCACTCGCGACGACGGTTCCGTCCTCGGCGGTGACTTCGAGCGTGACCGGGAACTCGTCCAGATGGGACGCGTAGAAGCCGGCGTCGATACGGATGTCGTACGTGACCGTTTTCGCGGCAGCCGTTGCGGGGAGCCGCGCACCGCCCACCGTGTCCCACGAGCAGCTCTGGAAGGCGCCCCCGTTGACCGCGCAGGACGGGGTGACGTGCAGGTCGAACCGGCTCTCACCGGGCAGGTTCCACTCGAACCACGGCACGATCAGTCGCGCCTTGAGCTGCCCCGTCGTCGCCGTTTCCTGCGTGACGGTGACCCGCGTCGTCACCGGTCCCTCCGTCCCGGAGGGCACTATCAGCGGGCCGCCCTGCTGTACGACCGTCCCGGCCGGTGCCGCCGGTGCCGCCGGTCCGGCGGTCAGGGGCGGCGCGGCGACGGCCGCCGACCCTCCCAGCGCCACGGGTGCGATACCGGCGAGCAGGGCCGTCGCCAGTACGAGGGCCGTACGGGCGCGTCTGTGCGCGGGTGGAGGTGTGCGTGTCACGAGTTCCCCGGTTCCTGGAGGAGTGCTTTTGAGTCACCCTTCCGACTGCCGGGTCGGCTGAATGGTTGTATCCCGAACGCGGTCAGGCGGTCGGCAGGTCGTCGCCCTTGATGCCGAGGACGAAGGCGGTGAAGGCGGGTGCGGGGATGGTGAGGGTGGGCCCGTCCGGGAGTTTGGAGTCCCGGACGGGCACGATGCCGTACGTGTCGGCCAGGTTGGCGGCGACTTGGACGCAGTTGCCGCCGTTGCTGCTGTACGAGGACGTGAAGAACTCGGGTGCGGTCACTGTGACCCCTTTCGCAGCGGTCGTGGAGCTACCCGGCTCAGCGTACGGCGGGGTCAGACGGCCTTGAAGTCGTCCGCCTTGATGCCCGTGAGGAAGGCCGAAAACGCCTGCGCGGGGACGGTGAGCGACGGGCCCGTCGGGTTCTTGGAGTCGCGGACCGGGACCGTGTCGTGTGTGTCGGCCAGGTTGACGGCGACCTCGACGCAGTCGCCGCCATTAGCGCTGTACGAGGACTTGAAGAACTGCGGTTCGGTCACGGGGAGCCCCTTCGTACCTGATGGATCATGTCGATCGAAGCCGCTTGAGGGAGGGCTTCGGCTTGGAGCTGATGGTATGCCGCCAACAGGGGCAGTACCACCGTGGGTTGACGCTCGAAGTGGCCCTGCAGCTGGGACTCCGCGTAGGCCATCATCGTCCGATCGGCCATGGTGAGCAGATTGACCGGCAGGACGAATGGGCGACGCTCGCCCAGGGCGTAGGGAGCTATCTGGAGGACGGTGTTCGGCTGCTCGGCGAAGTCGAGCAGACGGTCCAACTGCGCCTGCATGACCTTGGGGCCGCCGATGCTATGGCGGAGACAGCTTTCGTCCATCACCACGAGCATGGTGGGGGGTCGGGTGCGGACGAGTGCCGCCTGCCGGTCCGCCAGTACGGCCACCCGTTCTTCGGCTTTCTCCGGCTCGATGGTGCCCCGGCGGACATCGCCGTTCGCGATGGCGCGGGCGTAGTCGGGGGTCTGGAGCAGTCCGGGCATGACTCCGAGCTGGAACAGTCTGATCTCGACGGCCCGGGACTCATGGCCCAGATATTCCGGGAATCCTTCCAGTAAGGCCCCGTGGCGGATTTCTCCCCACGCACGTTCGAATGTATCGCTCGTACCTTCGAGCCCTAATGCGGCATCCGCACTCATCGCGAACCGACGGGTCGGGGGCTTACGACCAGTTTCGACCCCTGACACGTGCCGCCCCGTGTAGCCCATCCGGTCGGCCAGCTCGTCCTGCGTCCAGCCGCGCGCCTCGCGTGTGCTGCGTAAACGCGCTCCGAACGCCTCTTCCGGGCTGCCGTCGGGGTTCAACTCCTTGCGGTTTACCAACGTTCTCTCCGCCCATGCCACGTTGATGGGCATCCAACCCTAGGCGACTCTGATGCTCCGCGTAGTGGGAACGCTACAGAAAGGAGTGGTCATGCCCGCTGTTCGTGGCTCGGCCCTTCAGTCGCAACTCAACTCCCTTCTCGTCGCCGGTGGTTACTGGGGGCTCGCGCCGGACTGGGTGCCGCGTGCCGGGTACGTCCGGGACCGGGACACCCTCATCAGGGCCCTGGCCGCCCTGCGGCGGCTGGTGCAGAACGAGACGGCGCGGCTGCGGAGGAGGCGGACCTGTGCGTACTGACGAGCATGCCCCCGACTGGCGGCCGGAGATCGGTGGGAACGCGCGGGACACGGCGCGGAACAAGGTGGGGCGGGTGATGGACCGTACGCGTGGCCGGTACTGGCTCCGCCCCCTCGGGGGTGGGATCGAGTGGGACGTGCCCGTCACCGACTTGCGGCCCGTGACCACCGCCGAACTTCTCGCCGATGCCGTCGCCGAGGCGAACAAGCGGTCGGGAAAGGGGGATCTGGGATGACCGACCAGCCCACCACCAACACCAGCACCAGCACCACCTCCGGGTGCACGCACTGCCGTGAGTTGATCGAGGGCGAGCGGGCGGCGAAGGCTGCCGGTGATCAGTCGCTGGCCGTCGACTGCCGCGTACTGCTGCAACGGCACCGGGACGTCGAACACCACCGGCCCCGGCCGGCCGAGGACTGAATCACCCCGCACGAAGGACTCCCCCGGCGGACCCGCCGACCCTCCGCCGGGGGAACCATGGAGACACCCGCCATGACCCGCGACGCCCTGCTATCCCAGGCGCCCGAGCCCGTCGACGCCACCTGCGTCCAATGCGGGCAACGAACCTGCGCACCCGTCGAAGTCGGCGTCATAGACCGCACCAGCGGCCCGCCCGCCGTGCTGCACGCCTGCCCCCGCTGCGTACTCCGTCACACCGCCGGACCCACCCCCGACGAAGACGTCATGGCCTGAGGCCGGTCCAGGTCGGACAGGTCGAGTACGAAGCGGTAGCGGACGTCGTTGCGGTGGAGGCGGTCGAGTGCCGTGTTCACCCGGGACGACGGGAGTACCTCGATATCGGCGGCGATGCCGTGCTCGGCGCAGAACCGGAGCATCTCGGCCGTCGCCGGGCGGCCTCCGCTCCCCGCCGAGCTGAGCTTCTTGCGGCCGATGAGGAGATCCGTGACGTCGACGCTCACCGGGCCCAGATATCCGAGGATGCTGAGGGTGCCGTCCAGGGCCACCAGCCTCAGATAAGGGGCGGGGTCGTGCGGTACCGAGACCGTGTCGAGTACGACGTCGAATGCGTTGTGCGCCGCCGCCGTCCGCCGGGTGTCGGTGGCGGCGATGAAGTCGTGCGCGCCGAGTTTGCGGGCGTCGTCGTGCTTGGCCCGGGTGCGGCTGATGACGGTCGTGGTGGCGCCGAGCGCCACGGCCAGCTTGACCGCGAGATGGCCGAGACCGCCGAGGCCCACGACGGCGACTCGGCTGCCGGGGCCCACGCCGAGTTGGCGCAGGGGTTCCCAGACGGTGACCCCGGCGCACATCAGCGGGGCGGCCGCGGCCGGGTCGAGGCCGGCGGGGAGGGGGTGGGCGAAGGCGTCCCTGACGACGTACTCGCGGGAGAAGCCGCCGAGGGTGGTCGCCTTGTCGTGCCGGTCGGCGCCACCGTAGGTCAGGGTGGGGAAGAAGCGGCAGAAGTTCTCCTGACCGGCTTCGCACATGGCGCAGACGCCGCAGGAATCGACGATGCTGCCCACCGCGACGGGGTCGCCGACGGAGAAGCCGGTCACCTCCGGTCCGATCTCCGTCACCACGCCGGTGAATTCATGACCGGGCACCAGGAGCGGTTCCTTGTCCGGGTCGTGGGCGGCTAAGGCGTGCAGGTCGCTGTGGCAGACGCCGCAATAGTCGATCCGGAGCGCGATGTCGTCCGGGCGCAGGTCGCGGCGGTTCAGCGGTACGCGCCGCAGCTCCGTCGGGCCGACGGCCCGCCATCCGGTGGTAACTCGCATGCTCACCCCTAAAACAGACTGTGCGGTCTGTTTCAGGCTAGTGCCGGTAACCCGCCGAGGCCCAGCCGCCTGACGGCCACCGGCGCGCCCCCGGCCGCCGTCGGACACGGTGGCCGAATCCTGGGGTCCGGCTGCTGGTGCTCGGCCCCTGGCGTCCCGGCTCCTACAGAGGAAGATCCCGGTGGAAGACGGCCATCGTCCGGCCGTTCCCGTCGTAGTCGTCGACGAACTCCGCCGCGAAGCCGAGACCGCGATGGAAGGCGATGGAGCGGGTGTTCTCCACCGCCGTGATCGCCTTCAGGCGGCGCGCCCCCTGGCCCGCCGCCGCCTCGGCGAAGGCCGCGTACAACCGGCGTCCCAGACCCGTGCCCCGGGAGTCGTCCCTCGTCGCGATGAGATGGACGTAGCCGGTGCCGTCCGGGGTGACGAAACCGAAGACATAGCCCCGGATCCCGTCCCCGGCCCGCGCGACCAGGCACGTCGGGCCGAACTCCTGGACCAGCGTGATCAGATGCATCGGGCGGAGGTCACGATCGCCCCAGTAGCGCGGGTGGTCGGCCAGGACCTGATGGAAGTCGGCGACTCGGGCCGGTGCCAGACGGATCTCCATATGCCGCATCGTCGCACGGCGCGCCCGGCCGGGGCCGGGCGCCGGGTCAGCCCTCGGTGCCGCGCATACCGAGCGCGTACGTCGCCGTCACCGCCACCGCGCGGTCCTCGTCGGACGACAGGGCGACCAGGGCGCGGGTGGAGACCGGGCCCGGGACGTCGGTGAGGGCCTGGGCGAGGCGGCGGCGGGCCGGAAGGTCCGTGGTCGGGAGGGGGAGGCGGTCGGTGAGGGCCGTCGCGATCCGGGCCGCCGACGCCGGGTCGCCGGAGAGGCCCGCGAGCGCGTCGGCCGCGTCCGCGTCGTTCCTGCCGGTCACCACCATGTCGACGAGGACCGGGACCGCGTCGGCCGAGCCCCGTTCGCCGAGCGCCAGCGCCGCGTAGCCGCGTACCGCCGGATCGTCGTGGGCGAGGGCCGTCCGCAGTTCGGCGTCGGCCGTGTCGCCCGGGATCTCGGCGATGGTCCGGACCGCGCGTTCCCGGACCCCGGGGTCGGCGGCGTCCAGACCGGCCGCCAGCAGGGCCGTACCGGCGTCGCCGGACTGCGCCAGGGCCCAGCGGATCGCCCCCGCGACATTGGGGTCCGACTCGGCGAGGGCGGCTTCGGCCAGCGCCTCCACCGGTACGGGCTCCCCGTCGCCGGTGCCGGACGCCAGTGCCGCGCGCTGGCGGCGCCGGGGGCTCTCCGAGCCCAGGTCCTGGAGCAGGGCGACGACCTGGAAGACGTCGTCCCATTCGGCGGGCCCGGCGGCGCTGATCAGGCGGAGCCGGGTGAGGAGTTCTGTTTCGCGGACGATCCGGTCCCGGGTCTCCCGGACGAGGTCGTCGACGAGATCGGGCGAGCGGAAGCCGGGGTCGTCCAGGACGCGTCCGACATCGCGCAGGGACAGCCCGAGGGACCGCAGACACTCGACGTGGAAGAGCCGCCGGACGTCGTCGGGGGAGTACTTCCGGTAGCCGGTGCCGCTGCGGCCCGTGGGACGTACCAGGCCGATCCGGTCGTAGTGCCGGAGCATCCGGGCACTCACCCCCGACCGCCGTGCCACCTCGCCGATCAGCATGTCCGTCATTCCTCCCGGGCGCCCGGGCCGAGGGCCACGACGCGCTTCGCCTCCTCCACCGCGTACCCGAAATCGGCGTCCGGGTCGCGCGCCAGCCGCTCGGTGGCCAGCGCGTGTTCCCGTACGCCCGGATCGGCGGCGGCCGTCGCCGCCCGCAGGGACGGTACGGCGGCCTCGCCGAGCGCGATCACGGCCCGGCTGAGTCCGCGCCGCGTCCGCAGCTCGCCCCGGCCGAACTGGGTCGCCAGCACTTCCGCCAGCTCCTGCCGCCCATCCTCGGGTACGAGGACGACCGCCGCCCGCCAGGCGCACATGGCGACCTCGTCGTCGGCGTCGGTCAGCAGCGCCCGGGTGATCGCGGGCCAGGCCGACCGGTCGCCGATCTTGGAGAGGGTGTGCAGGGCCTGACTGCGGGCCTGTGCGAGATCCGAGTCCAGTTCGGCGACGAGGAGGGGGACCGTCCGCGCGGCGGAGTGGCGGGTCAGGGCCCAGGTCAGATTCTCCCGTACGGAGAACTCCGGCTCGACCGCGCACCGGGCGACGAGCCGCTCGACGTATCCGGGGTCCGGGCTCGTCCCGATGGCGAGCGCCGCCCGCAGACGGATCGAGGTGTCGGGGCTCTCCAGGGCCCGGAACGCCGGGGTCGTGGAGAGGTCGTGGTCGGTGCTGAGGTCCTGGTGCGTGATGTCCTCGTTCGGCATACCGCCAGGAAAGACCCTGTCACAGTGCCAAGGTCAAGCGGACCGGTCGCGGGGCGGTCGGGGCGCGGCGGACCGGTCGCGGCGGGGCGGCGGGGCGCCGGGGCGCCGCCGGTCAGGCGCGGCGGACCCGCCACAGCCAGGTGGCCACACCGGCCAGCAGGGCGAACGTCACCAGGTTGGCGATGATGGCGGCGGCGTCGCTCATCGGGACGTCCGCGAGATTCCAGCTGGTGATCACGGCGGTCGGGAGGACGGCGGCCAGCAGGACACCGCTGGTCTTCTGGACGGCGGTCCAGTGCACCGAGGTGCAGAGCAGGACCGCGCCGAGTACCCGGAACAGCACGCCGAACAGGGATCCGGCCGGGTCGGGGAAGATCATGATGAAGGGCAGCGAGAAGGTCAGCATGATCAGCGGAACCAGCGGATGCACCTTGCCGCGCCGGGCCGGGGTCTCCGGGGTGCTCCAGGACGGGGTGCCGCTCCCGGGTCCGGCCGTGGCCGTGCCGCCCGCCTCGGCCAGGGCCGTCGCCGCGATCGTCCGGGGGTCGCCCAGCTCCGCCAGGATCTCGCCGACCGGGGTGCCGGGGCGCTCGGCCCGGGTGATCTCGATGTGCTCGGCGAGGTCGGCGACCAGTTCCTGACGGCGGTCGGCGGGGAGCGCGGAGCCCTCCCGCTCGACGGCGGCGAGGTAGTCGTGCACGGGGTCGGCTGAGGTCTTCATACGAGGTCTCCGGTGGTGACGTGGGGGGCGGTCAGGAAGGAGTCGACGGCGTCGCGGAAACCGGGCCAGACCCGGGTGAACTCGTCGAGCGCGGCCCGGCCGCTGTCCGTGAGGGCGTAATAGCGGCGGGGAGGTCCGGCGGCGGACTCCTGCCAGGTGGTGGTGACGAGGTCGTCCCGGCGGAGCCGGGACAGCAGCGGATAGACCGTGCCCTGGCTGGTGGCCAGCGCGCCGGACTCCTCCAGGGCGTGCAGCAGCTCCACGCCGTAGCGGGGGCGGTCCCGCATCAGGGCGAGTACGCAGTACTCCAGGACGCCCTTGCGCAGTTGGGCGGCTGCCCGGGCCTGCTTGGTCGAATCACCTGGTTCCATGCGATGCAAGATACCTGGTCGGGCAAGTGGATGGGAAATCGGCCATCCGCCGGCCGACGAGGGGCGGTTTCGCGGGGTTCGTACGGGCGCGCGGGTGCAGACGCTGGTGGGATGCCGGGGCCCGTATGTGCGTGGGGCGTACGGGGGCGTTACGGCTCCGGAGCCGTAACGCCCCCGTACTCGTACCGCCGTCGTCGTCGCTCAGGCGTCCCAGGTGATCGTCCGGCCCCCGGGGCCCACCGTGATCAGAAAACGGTCGAGGCCGGGCGAGCCCGCCCGGCGCCAGGACGTGATCCGGTCCTCGACCCGGCGCCACAGCGGATCCGGGCCGCCCTCCCGGACGATCCAGCGGCCACCGTCCCGGCGGAGCGCCGCCCAGGACCCGGCCTCCACGTCCAGCAGCACCTTCAGCTCGCCCTCCGGGAGCGCCAGCCCGAAGCGCTGCGCCCTCGGGGCCGCGAGCTGGGCGACGAACCGGGCCGTCCAGTCGTCCAGCGCCTCCCACCCCACCGTGCTCTCCCGCTCGGTGCCCGCCCCGAGATCCGGCAGTATCCCCAGCGGCGGCGGCGTCTGCGGGCGGGCCAGCATGAAGGAGACCTGGCCGCCGAGGAGCCGCCCGGCCGCCGTACCGTCCTCGCGCACCGTCAGGCACGCCAGCTCGGAGGAGTGCAGCCAGCCGCCGACGGTCACCACGATCCGCCCGCCGGGCCTGACCTGCGCGAGCCAGGCGGCGGGCACGTCCAGCACCCCGCAGGTCGCGATCAGCCGGTCGTACGGCGCGTTCGGGGCATGGCCCGCCAGGCCGTCGCCGACGACCAGTTCGGGATGGTGGCCGACCGCGCCGAGGGCGACCCGGGCGCGGCCGGACACCTCCGGGTCGACCTCGACCGAGGTCACCAGGGCCGCGCCCAGGCGGTGGCAGAGCAGCGCAGTGGAATAGCCGGAGCCGGTACCGATCTCCAGCACCCGCGAACCGTTCCCGACCGCCAGCTCCTCCAGCATCCGGACCACCAGACCGGGGAGCGTGCTCGAACTCGTCGGCAGCCGGTGGATCCGGCCGTCGAGATCGCCCGGCACGATCGTCCCGGCGATCTGTGTCACCAGGGACTCGTCCCGGTAGCAGGCCGGAAGCCAGTCCGCGTCCCCGGGGCGTACGGGCTCCCAGCCGGTCCGCGTCCCGTCGTCCACACGCCGGAAGAACCCGCCGCGCAGAAACTCGTGCCGGGGGGTGGCCAGTACGGCGTCCCGCCACTCCGGGGAGCGCAGATCACCACCGGCCGTGAGGGCGGCGGCCAGCTCCACCCGTCTGTCGCCGGATCCGTCGCCGCAGTCGTCGTATCCGTCGCCGTGTCCGTCGTCGGTCGGCTCGGTCGGCTCGGTGGATCCGGTGGTCTCGGTCATCGGGGGGAACGCTCCAGGAGATCGGCCATGGACCCGACCAGGGGCAGCCCGGCCGGACGGCTCCCCGGCCAGAAGCGCGGCCGGGTCACCGAGGACGGCGAGGGGCGGCGGTCCCGCCGTCCGCTACGGCGCGACGACGTTCGCCGCGAGCACGCCGCGTATCCCGGCGGCCAGCTTCCGCCACTCCACCGCGTCCTCGCCCTCCCACAGGTCGGCCGCCTCCGAATCGGGGGCCGTGATGCGGTCGAGGGCGGCGATCGCCAGGGGGCGGAGATCCGGGGCGAGTACCGGTACCGGCTTCTTCGGGCCGTAGTTCGGATTGACCGTCTCGCCGTCCGGGCACTGCGCCGCCACCAGCGCGGCGGCGGCCACCGCGCGATATCCCTCATAGCTGTCGAGGTAGGCGTCGCCGGGGGTGTCCGCCGCCTCCGCGAGCGTACGGCGGATCAACGCCTCACGGGCCTCCGGCTCCGCGTCGTCCAGATGGCCGGAGAAGTCCGCCGCCGTGTCGTTGTCGAAAGGTCCAATGTCCCAGGCGCCCATCGTGCTGTCCCTCCCGCAGGCGCCGGGCGCTCACCGCGCCCGCCCCGCACACCCTGATGTCTGCTCTCCGGAGATCGTGACACGGCCCACCGACAACGCCCCCGCCAGGGGCGTACTCCGGCCGTTCCCGTCAGTAGTCTGCGTACGTGAAGAACAGTCACAAGGCCCCCATATCGTATGTGATCGCCCTGACCGGTACGGCCCTGCTGCTCACCGGCCTCACCGGCTGCGAGAGCGACGCGCCCCCGGAGACCTCCGGTCCCGCGCCCGGCGCGGCGGGCGCGGTCAGCCCGCTGGCCAATCCCGGCGGTACGAAGCCGGGGCTCGCCGCCGTCGCCGAAGCGGACCGGTCAAGGGCCCGGCAGATCATCGGGGCGCTGACCACCAAGGGGCGCGGCCCCGGCACCGGTTACGAGCGCGACCGGTTCGGCCGGGCCTGGACCGACACGGCCGACGGGGTGCCGCTGGCCCGCAACGGCTGCGACACCCGGAACGACCTGCTGAGACTGCACGGGCGGAGCGTCCAGTTCCGCGACGGCTCCGACTGCGTCGTGGTCGCCATGACCCTCGCCGACCCGTACACCGGCAAGACCGTGGAGTGGCGGAAGCAGCGCGCCGCCGAGATCCAGATCGACCATGTCGTGCCGCTCGCCTACGCCTGGCGGATGGGCGCCGCCCGCTGGCCCGCCGACAAGCGGGAACGATTCGCCAATGACACCCTCAACCTGCTCCCCGTCGACGGCTCCGCGAACCAGGCCAAACGCGACTCGGGCCCCGCCTCTTGGCTGCCGCCGAACAAGCCCGTCCGCTGCGCCTACGCCGTCCGCTTCGCCCAGGTGGCGACGGAGTACGACCTGGCGGTGACCGGACCCGACAAGACTGCGATGCTCCGGCAGTGCGGCGGCTGAGCCGGGCCCGACCGGCTGTCCGGACCGGTGCCGGGTGACGTACGGGCCCGGAAACGGCGCGAGGGGGAGGGCCGCCGGTGCGGTCCCTCCCCCTCGCATCACATCGTGATGCCGGGCGATCAGCTCATCTGGCCCATGTCCAGGACCTCGGCCGGGGTCGGGATCTTCGGCAGCGGCGCCTTGTTGAACTCGGTCAGGTCGAGGGTGAACGGCTCGCCCTCGTCCTTGCCGACCAGCTTGAGGAGGAACGGCTCGCCCTCGGCGGCGACATACGCCTCGGTGCCGTTCTTGCCGGTGAACTTGAGCGCCTTCTGGCCGTTCACCGTGGTCTCACCGGCCCGGCGGGCGTCGGTGGGCTTGACGTTGTCCGCGCTGCCCGTGCCGTCGTCCATGAACTTCTTGAGGTCGCAGATCTCGGCGAACCCGGCGAAGTCCTTGTCCTTGCTGTCGGTCAGCCACTTGCCCTTCATCATCTTGACGACCTGCTCCTGCTCACCCGCGGACATGCCGGGGTCCTTGAACTGGGTCTGCAGGAAGGTGTCGTCAGGGCGCATGTAGGTGGTGGAGCCGACGAGGGCGATCTCGACCTCGCCCTGGCCCTTGACGCCCAAGGTGCCCGCGCACCGGCCGTCGTTGTGGATCGAGAGGTTGATGTTGGTGCGCTGTGTGGGCTGGCCCGGCTCCGCGTCCATCGGGCCCTCGCCCTTGATCGTCAGCGACTTGGCGGCCTTGGTGGCGGCTATCGCCGACTCCATGATCTGGGTGTCGGTCTTGCCCGCGAAGGGGTCCTTCGGCTTCTCCGGTGTGGTGACCGTCGAGCCCTTGTCTTCCTTGCCCTTGCCGGTGTCGTCCTTGCCTTCGTCGCCGCAGGCGGTCGCCGTGAGGGCGAGGACCGACACCAGGGCGGCCGCCGCTACGGCGTTACGGCGGGGACGGGTGGTACGAGACATCTTGTTCTCCGAGTCGTGGTGCTGGTGGTGCTGGTGGTGATGACCGGCGGAGGGGGGTAGCGGGAGCGGGCGGGTCCGGTAGGGACGTCAGAGGGCCAGTTCCCACTGGGCCGGGTCGTGGCTCATTCCGGGGCTGATCTCCAGGGTGAGTTCCTTGGCGGTGGCCGGGGTCGAGAAGCCGTAGACGGTGGTGGCCTTCCGGCCGGGAAGGATCGTTCCTTCAAAGCCGGTGTCGACGGTGTCGTCGAAGATCTGCTCCGCCGTCACGCCTTCGGTCCCGGCCCGGGCCTCCGTCGTCGTGAGGGTGGAGTCAAAGCGCTTGTCCCCCATGTTCTCGATAACCACCGTCACCTTATATGCCTTATTGCCCGCCTCGTGGCCCGCCGCGTAATCACCGGGCCGGAAGCTCTGGGGGGCCTTGGTGACGGTGACCTTGATCCCGTCGGGATACGTGGCGCTGCCGCCCGCCGCGAGCGGGCCCTCCTGGCCGCCCGTGTCGCCGCCCCCGCCGAGGCCCTTCCCCTTGCCCTTCTTCCCCTTCTTGTCCTTGCTCTTCTTGTCGCCGCCGAGGCCGGAGCCGTCGCCCTCGCCCCCGTCGCCCTGGTCCGTGCTCGGGGCGCCCGAAGAGGCGATGTCCTTCGTCACCTCGTCGACGGCGTCACTGGTGATCTGGACGGTCAGATAGGTGCCGACGGTTGCCAGGACCATCGCGCCCGCGCCGATCGCCGCCCCCGCGGCGGCGGCCCGGCCGTTGGACGCCTCGCCCCGGCGGGCCCGGCCGCGGCCCTTGAGCCCCATGATCAAGGCGGTCAGGCCGAGGGCCCCGCCCACGAAGAAGACGAAGGGGATCCAGGCGACGGCCGCGCCGATCAGACCGAGGACCAGGGCGGCCGTACCGAGACCGTTACGGAGCGGGCCGCGCCCGCCGCCGCCCGGCCCGGCCGGGCCTCCCGCGCCGCCGGGCCCCTCGGCGCCGAAGCCGCCTCCCGCGCCGCCGCCCCCGTGACCCGTACCGAAGCCGTTGTCGTTGCCGTAGCCGCTTCCGTAGTCGTTTCCGTGGCCGTGGTCGGCGGGACCCCCGTACCCGCCGGCCGGCCGCGTGACGCCCGGTTCCCAGTCGGGACCGGAGTGCGCGGGGTTCCCCTGGGCGGGGCTCCCCTGCGCGGGGGTTCCGTACTCGTATCCCCCCGGCCCGTCCGGAGACCGGCCGTGGGGTGTGTCGCCCGTACCTCCGCCGTACGGCGGCTGCTGCATGGAGTGGGACATGGTCGTGCCCTCCCGGACAGGACGGTGGCAGAAGGACCACGGCGAGCGGCCGTGGTGTGAACCGCCGCCCCCGGACCGAAGCCGGACAGCGGGCAGGACGGTTCACGCCGTTACCGGACCGGTCTGGCCGGTCCGTGTGGTGGCGGGTCAATAAGAGCAGAGCCTGTGAACCGAGTCAACACGGAATCTTGTGTACAGGTCATGCAAGGCTGTGAAGTGGGCTCTCGGGTCGGGGCGGCTATGATCGGCGACACACAAGAGAAGTCCGAGGACAGTCGGCGACGGATCACGGAGGCGCCAGGTGCCGGAGAGCGCGAGCGAAGTCACCGCCGCCGGGATCGCCCGGCTCGCGGGTGTGGGACGGGCCGCCGTCAGCAACTGGCGCCGCCGCCACGCCGACTTCCCCAAACCGGTCGGCGGCACCGAGACCAGCCCCTCCTTCGCCCTCGCCGACGTCGAGCGATGGCTGCGCGCCCAGGGCAAGCTGGCCGAGGTCCCGCTCCGGGAACGCGTCTGGCAGCGGATCGCCGACCGGCCCGCGACCGCCGCCGACACCCTCGTCGGCGCCGGACTGGTCCTCCTCGTCGTCCACGACAGCCCCGTGACCTGGCGGGAACTGGCCTTCCGGGACGACGAACGGGCGGCCGAACTCCTGCCGACCGCCGTCGAACAGGTCCTGGGCCGGCGCTTCGCCGACGACCGGCTCGAACCCTTCCTCCCGGCCCTGCGCGCCGGCCGGGCCCTCGGCCCCGACGCCCTGCCCTTCCTGCGCTCCGTCGGCGAACTCGCCGCCGAACTGGGCCCCCGCGACGCCTACGAGTTCCTGCTCGGCCGCTATCTCGACACCAATGTCCGCCACCACACGGCCACCCCGCCGGGCCCGGCCGCCCTGATGGCCGCCGTCGCCCTGCCCCCGGAGACCGCCCGGAACGCCACCGTCCTCGACCCGGCCGCCGGGACCGGCGGACTGCTGACCGCCGTCGAACACCCCGCCGCCCTGCGCGCCCAGGACTCCGACCCCGGACTCACCGTCCTCACCGCCCTCCGGCTCGCCCTCCGCCACGACCCGGCCGTCTCCGTCTCCGCCCGTACCGGCGACGCCCTGCGCGCCGACGCCTACCCCGACGTCCGGGCCGACGCCGTGCTCTGCCACCCGCCGTTCAACGAACGCAACTGGGGCCACGACGAACTCGCCTACGACCCCCGGTGGGAGTACGGCTTCCCGGCCCGTACCGAGTCCGAACTGGCCTGGGTCCAGCACGCCCTCGCCAGGCTGCGCCCCGGCGGCACCGCCGTCCTCCTGATGCCGCCCGCCGCCGCGTCCCGCCGCTCCGGCCGCCGGATCAGGGCCGGACTGCTGCGCCGGGGCGCCCTGCGGGCCGTCGTCGCCCTGCCCGCCGGGGCCGCGCCCCCGTACGGCATCCCCCTCCACCTCTGGGTGCTGCGCCGACCCGAACAGGGCCGCCCGCCCGCCTCCGAACTGCTGCTGGTGGACACCGCCGACCTGGGCGGCGGCCCCGGTTCCGGCGGCGGCCGCGACCGGATCGACTGGCAGACCGTCCACACCACCGTCCTCGACGTCTGGCGATCCTTCGAAGGCACGGCCGGTACGGCCGAAGCCCCCGGCCCGGGCGGCTCCGGCGCGGGGAGCCGTACGTCCGTCGACCGGCCCGGCACCAGCCGCGCCGTCCCCGTCATCGAACTCCTCGACGACGACGTCGACCTGGCCCCCGCCCGGCACGTACCGCCCGCCGCCACCGGCGGCGACGCCGAAGACCTGGCACGGATCAGGACCCGGCTCACCGACACCCTCCGCCTCACCGGCGAACTCACCCCCGCCCCGGCCGCCGACGGAAGACCCGCGCCCTGGCCCTCCACCACCGTCGGCGAACTCGCCCGCGCGGGCGCCCTCACCATCCGGGCCGGAGCCACCTCCGCCGCCCCCGGCCCCGGCTCCGGCGCCACCCGGGGCGCCGTACTCACCGACCACGACGTCCTGCACGGCACCCGGCCGACCGGAGTGCTCCCCGACACCCCCGACGACGAACCCGTCCGCGTCCTGACCGGGGACGTGATCGTCCCCGTACTCGGCGGCGGCTCCGTAGTCCGGGTCGTGGACGACGCCACCGAGGGCGCCGTACTCGGCCGCAACCTCCAGCTGCTGCGCCCCCTGCCCGAGGCGCTCGACCCCTGGTTCCTCGCCGGATTCCTGCGCGGCACCGCCAACACCCGGCAGGCCAGCAGCTACGCCTCCACCGCCAGCAGGCTCGACGTCCGGCGGCTGCAACTGCCCCGCGTCCCGCTCGAAGACCAGCGCCGGTACGGGGAGCGCTTCCGCGCCCTCGCCGCCTTCGAGGACGCGCTGCGGCTGGCCGGACGCCTCGGCGAACAGCTCGTACAGGGCCTCTACGACGGCCTCACCGACGGCACCGTGGAACCGGGACGGGAACCCCGGTGACCCCCGGCCCCGGCCCGGCCCGAGGAGCCCCACCGGCCTGAACCAGGGCACGTACCGACGGGAACGGGGGTCCGTACCGCAGGGAACGGGGGTACGTACCGGCCGGAACCGGGCAGGCGGCCGTACGGCCCGCCGCACCGCGCGCGGCACCGCCCCGCCGGTCGCCGGATCCCCGAGGACGCGCGGCCCGTCGGTGTATACCCTCGTCTCCTGTCCAAGGCCCTCGTCACCAGGAGCAGCGATGCACGGCCCCGGCTATGCCCCACCGCGCGAAGGTCCGCCGTCGAGCGCGGGGGTCGTCGCGCTGCGCGCGCTGTTCCTGGCGCTCGCGCTGCTCTCCTGCGGGATGCTCGCCTGGGCCACCATGCTCCGGATCGCCGTCCTGCGGAAGCGGGCCGCGGACTGGCTGCTCTTCGCGGCCACCGTCGTCGTCACCGCGTTCCTGATCTTCGCCATCGCCGTCTGGGGCTCCGACGCGGACGCGAAGGAGGGCAACAACGTCGACGCGGTCGTCTTCCTCGGGCTCTTCGGGATGGCGGTCGCGGTCGCCGTGCACTTCCTCGTCTTCGATCTGCGCCGACTGGACCGGCTGCGGCTGGACCAGGAGCGGGCCGGGTCCTTCCTCGCCCCGGCCGGTCCGACCGCCGGGCCCGTGACGCCCCCGATGGGGGGCTTCGGCCCGCCGCCGGGCGCGCCGTCCGGACCGGCCGGGCCGTCCGGACCCACCGCGCCCGGGTACGGGTATCCGCCCCCGCGCACGACACCCCCCGGCTACGGATATCCCGCCGGGAACGCGCACCGGGCCGCGCCCGTACCGACCCCGCCGCCCGCGCCGACGCCTCCTCCCGCTCCGGCTCCCGGCCCGGTTCAGCCGCAGCACCCGCAGCATGCGCAGTCACCGCCGCCCCAGCCCCCCTCGCCGGCCCGGCCCGGCGCGCCCGCGCCCCGGATCGACCAGGTACGCGCCGAACTGGACGAGCTGAGCGACTACCTCCGCCGCGACCGCCGCGAAGACCGGGACCACGGGGAGCAGGGCCGGTGAACGGACGCGTCATCGCGGACCGGTACGAACTCTCGACCCTCATCGGCCAGGGCGGCATGGGCCAGGTCTGGACCGCCTACGACGGGCGGCTCGACCGCCGGGTCGCGGTCAAGCTCCTTCGCCCCGACCACATGACCCACGGCGGCGACGCCGAGGAGATGCGCCGCCGCTTCGTCCGCGAGTGCCGGGTCACCGCCCGGGTCACCCACCCCGGGCTCGTCACCGTCCACGACGCGGGCGGCGACGGCGACGACCTCTATCTGGTGATGCAGTACGTCGAGGGCGCCGACCTCGCCGACCACTTCGCCGAACACGAGCCCTACCCCTGGCAGTGGACGGTCTCCGTCGCCGCCCAGCTCTGCGCCGTACTCGCCGCCGTACACGCCGTACCGATCGTCCACCGCGACCTCAAGCCCCGGAACGTGATGGTCAAACCGGACGGAACGGTCACCGTCCTCGACCTCGGTGTCGCCTCCGTCATCGACACCGACACCACCCGCCTCACCCATACCGGATCGCCCATCGGAAGCCCCGCCTATATGGCGCCCGAACAGGCCATGGGCGGCGCGGTCGGCCCGTACACCGATCTCTACGCGCTCGGTGTGCTGACCCATGAACTCCTCAGCGGCAACGTCCCCTTCGCGGGCTCCACCGCCCTCGGCGTACTCCACCGCCATCTTTACGAGGCCCCGGTCCCCGTCCGCCGGATCCGCCCCGACGTCCCCGAACCGCTGGAGGCGCTCGTCCTGCGGCTGCTCGCCAAGGACCCGCAGCACCGGCCGAGCGGGGCGCAGGAGGTCTACGAGACCCTGGCCCCGCTGCTGCCCCGGCACGGCAACCCCGGCGGACCCCTCGACCCCACGCGCCCCTTCCTGCGCCCGCACGCCCCCTGGCCGGACCGGCACGGGGCGGTCGCGCCGCCACCCCCGGCCGCCGTCGTCCCCACCCCGCCCGAGCCCGATGTGGCCGCCGCCGTCGACGAGGTGAAACGACTCCTCGCCGAGGGCGGCATCACCCAGGCCGTGGACATACTCGGCGGCATCCTCCCGGCCGCCGCCGCCGAACACGGCGAGCACTCACCCGTCGTCCGGATCCTCCGCAAGCAGTACGCCGCCACCCTCATGGACGACGGCCAGTACCGCCGCGCCCTGCCCGAGCTGCGCAGACTCGCCGACGACCGGGCGGCCGAGGCCGGACCCGCCGACCCCGGGACGCTCCAGTTCCGGCACGACGCCGCGTACTGCCTCGAACAGCTCGGCGAGGCCGCCGCCGCGATCGCCGGATACCGCGCCGTACTGCCGTACTACGAACGCGCCGGGGACACCGGCCGCGCCTTCGACGTCCGCCACCGGATCGGGAACCTGATGCTGGCGGTCGGCGACCACACCGGCGCCCGGCACCAGCTCCAGGCCCTGCTCTACGACGCGGAGCGCGCCTACGGGCCGTACCACCAGCTCCCCGCCGACCTGCGGCGCGCACTCGAACGGCAGCGCAGGTTCCACCCCTGACGAGGGGAACGGCGCCGGGTTACGCCGGGGCGGCGGCCCGCCATGCCGTACGCTTCCGGACGGAACGGCGCCTTTCGGGCCGCGGGCGGCGGGTGGCGGGCCCCGAAGAGGCGCCGTACGACCGAGCGGTGTACGACCGAGCGACCGAGGACCCGAGGACCGGCGAGACCATGAGCATCCGCGGCCAGCTCATCCGATTCGTCCTCGTGGGCGGGGTCAACACCGGCACCTACTACGCCCTCTATCTGCTGCTGCTGAACCGGCTGCCGTACGTCGCCGCGCATGTGCTGGCCTTCGTCCTCAGCATGATCGGCTCCTTCTTCCTCACCTCCTACTTCACCTACCGCACCCGGCCCACCTGGCGGAAGTTCCTGCTCTTCCCGCTGACCAACGCCGCCAACTTCGTGATCACCACGGCCGGGGTCTATCTGCTGGTCGGGGTGGCCGGAGTGGACGACCGGTACGCGCCGCTGATCTCGGCGGGCGCGGCGATCCCGGTGACGTTCGTGGTCTCCCGGACGATCATGCTCAGGCCCGAGCCGGGGGAGCGGGACGGCGGCACGAAGGGCCCGGGCCGGGGCGAGGGCCGGGGGCGGGACGCGGCGGCCCGGGAGCCGGTGCGCCGCTGAGGCGACGGCCGCCGTTCCCGTACGTCTCATACGTATCTACGGCACCAGGCGCCTCGTTGGTCCAAAACAGTCGCGGTGAAGTGGTGGCCCCCGCCCCGTCGACTGCCTACCATCAGTCCCCGCAGGACTTTGTGACTCGTCGCACAAACCTCGTCAGGAGGCTCCCTTGCACCGCCGCCGTCGCACCGCGATCCTCGTCTCCGCCGCCATCGCCGCCGTACCGCTGCTCGCCGCGTGCGGCAACGACGCCCACCCCGGCGCCGCCGCCGTCGTCGGCGGTGAACGGATCGAGGTGTCCACCCTCCAGGCCGAGGTCGCCGACGTCCGCGACGCCCAGGCGAAGGCGCCGCAGGGCGAGCAGATGATCAAGGAGACCGGCCAGCTCGGCCGGGCCAAGCTCTTCGACATGATCGTCGACAAGGTGGTCGAGAAGGCCGCGGACGACGCGGGCGTCACCGTCACCCGCAAGGAACTCCAGGAGCGCCGCGCCGCCTACGTCGAACAGGCCGGCGGCGAACAGGCCCTCGCCGCGACCTTCCTCCAGCAGCGGGGCGTCGCCCCCGACGGCCTCGACTCCGTCGTCGAACGCGAGATCCTCATCGGCAAGCTCGCCGAGTCCATCGGCGCGGCCAACACCCCCGACGGCCAGCAGCGCCTCAACCAGACCTTCACCGCGGCGGCGAAGTCCCTCGACATCGACGTCAACCCGCGATACGGCACCTGGGACAACCAGAAACTGGAACTGGGCGAGTACCGGGCGCCGTGGATCTCCCAACTCACGAAGTCGCCTTCCGCTGAGGAGACCGGCGCGTAGGAGTCCCCCCGGGGTGCGCCGCGGGAGCAGCGGCCTGATGTCGTCGGGCGACCGCGGCCGGTCCGTGGCTGTTCGCGCAGTTCCGCCCCCTATGCCTTCGGCAATGGGGGGACCCCCAGCGCCTTGGCCCTCCGGGTGAGGTCCACAACCCGGGTCTCGCCCGGGGGCCTGATGCTGTTCGCGGTCCGCGCCACCGTCGTGGCTGGTCGCGCAGTTCCCCGCGCCCCTGGTTGCCCTGCTGACCGCCCTCGTCGAGAGGCGGGTCCCCACTTTTCAGGGCCGCTGCCAGGGAGAGCATTTAGGGGCTCGGGGAACTGTGAGACAAGCCACAGGCGCTCCGCAGGCCGCCGACAACATCAGGACGCCGGGCCGGACCCGGGTTGTGGGCCTCACCCGAGGGCCGAGGCGCGTCGGGCGATACGTCGGCGACAGCCCACAGCGGGTAGCGTTCCCGTGGTGGACAACAGTCGTATCGTGCTCGTCACCACCAGCCACCGCGTCGCCCCCGGGCTGCTCTCCTGGGGGGCCTGGAGTGTGCTCCGGGGTGCCGACCGGGTGTGGTGCGGGGACCCCGCGCACCCTCAGCTGCCGTATCTGCGCGAGGCCGGGATCGAGGTGGAGATCGCCGTGCCCGACGCGCACGCCCTCGTGGCCGCCTGCGCCGAGGGCGCCGAAGGCGCGAAGGGCGTGACCGTCGCCGTGCTCGTCGGCGGCGAGGGCGACCGGGCGCTGACCGACGGGCTCGCCCGGCTCGCCGGGTCCGGCCGGACCTCCGTACCGGACCTGGAGCTGCTGCCCGGCTCGTACGACCTCCCCGGCGCCCGGATGCTCGATCTCGTCCAGATCATGGACCGGATCCGCGAGGAGTGCCCCTGGTCGTCGGTGCCGACGCACAAGGACCTCGCCAAGTACGCCATCGAGGAGGCGTACGAACTGGTCGAGGCGATCGAGCGGGGCGACCGCGAGGAACTGCGGGAGGAACTGGGCGACGTACTCCTCCAGGTCGTCTTCCACGCCCGGATCGCCGAGGAGGACCCCGAGGAGCCGTTCTCCGTCGACGACGTCGCCGCGACCATCGTGGAGAAGCTGATCCACCGGCATCCGCACGTCTTCGGGGACGAGCGGGCGGAGACCCCGGAGGACGTCCGGAAGATCTGGCTCCGGACCAAGGCGGAGGAGAAGCGGCGCGGCTCGGTGACCGACGGCGTACCGCTCGGACAGCCGGGTCTCGCGCTCGCGGCCAAGCTGGCGTCCCGGGTCCGCAGCGGCGGGCTCGACGTGGCACTGCCGACGGGCCGGGGTGTGGGGTACGAACTGCTGGCGCTCGCGGTCGCGGCGGACGCGGAGGGGATCGACCCGGAGGCGGCCCTCCGGTCCGCGGCGCGCGCCTACTACGACACGATCCGCGCCTCGGAGCCCCCCACCCCGAGCGCCTGACGCCCCGGGAGCCTTGCCCGGGGGTGCCGCGCAGCTCTGCCCCCAGAGCCTTGACTCTCCGGGTTGCCGCCTACTACCCGGGCCGCGCCCGGCGTCCTGATGTTGTCGACGGTCCGCCCCACCGTCGTGGCTTGTCGCGCAGTTCCCCGCGCCCCTGGGTTGCCTCTCTCACCGTCCTCGCAGCGAGACGGGTGCCTCCCTTTTCGGGAGCGGGGAGCTGGAGAGCATTTAGGGGCGCGGGGAACTGCGCGACAAACCAGTCACGGTCCGCAGGCCGCGAACTGCATCAGGCTGCCGGGCGCGGCCCGGGAGTTTCGGCGGTGCTGAGGAGAGCCGAGGCGCTGGGGGTCCCCCCATTGCCGAAGGCGTAGGGGGCGGAACTGCGCGACAAGCCACAGGCGGGCCGCGGTCGCCCGACAGCATCAGGCCGCCGCTCCCGCGGCAAACCCCAGAGCCCCGAGCGGGAGGCGACCCCGTGGGGGATACCGTCCCGGTATGCGCACGCCTTCCGACCCGCCCGAGCTGTTCAGCTGGGAGTTCGCCACCGATCCGTACCCCGCCTACGCCTGGCTCCGGGAGCACGCGCCCGTCCGGCGGACGACGCTCCCGAGCGGGGTCGAGGCCTGGCTCGTGACCCGGTACGCGGATGCCCGGCTCGCGCTCGCCGATCCGCGGCTGTCGAAGAATCCGGCGCATCACGACGAGCCCGCCCACGCCCGGGGGAAGACCGGGATCCCGGGTGAGCGGAGCGCCGGTCTGATGACGCATCTGCTGAATATCGATCCGCCGGACCACACCCGGCTGCGCCGGCTGGTGGCGAAGGCGTTCACGCCGCGCCGGGTCGCGGCCTTCGAGCCCCGGGTGCGGGAGCTGACCGACCGGCTGATCGACGGGTTCGCGGAGCGGGGGAGCGCCGATCTGATCCATGAGTTCGCCTTTCCGCTCCCTATTTACGCGATCTGCGATCTGCTGGGGGTGCCCGCCGAGGATCAGGACGATCTGCGGGACTGGGCGGGGATGATGATCCGTCACGGCGGCGGGCCGCGCGGCGGGGTGGCGCGGGCGGTGAAGCGGATCCGGGGCTATCTGGCGGAGCTGATCCACCGCAAGCGGGAGAATCTGGGCGCGGAGGACGCGGACGATCTGATCTCGGGGCTGATCCGGGCCAGCGACCACGGTGAGCACCTCACCGAGAACGAGGTCGTCGCGATGTGTTTCGTACTTCTCTTCGCGGGGTTCGAGACGACCATCAATCTGGTGGGCAACGGCCTTTACGCCCTGATGTGCCATCCGGAGCAGCGGGCCCGGCTCCAGGAGTCGCTGGCGGCGGGTGAGACGGCGCTGCTGGAGACGGGGATCGAGGAGCTGCTGCGGTACGACGGCCCGGTGGAGATGGCGACCTGGCGGTACGCCACCGAGGAGCTGACGATCGGGGGCGTACGGGTGGCCGAGGGCGACCCGGTTCTGGTGGTGCTGGCGGCGGCGGACCGGGACCCGGAGCGGTTCGACGGGCCGGATGTTCTGGATCTGGCGCGGCGTGACAATCAGCACCTCGGATACGGGCACGGCATCCATTACTGTCTCGGCGCGCCGCTCGCCCGGCTGGAGGGCAGGACCGCGATCGCGACGCTTCTGACGCGCCTTCCCGACCTGCGACTGGCGGTGGATCATGGCGATTTGCGGTGGCGCGGCGGCCTGATCATGCGTGGACTGCGCACCCTTCCGGTGGAGTTCGATCCGGTTGTTACTGACGGACCATCAAGAATGTGATGTTCGCGTGATCTCCGCTGCATCGACTTGTGACAGACGTTCGAGTGCGGCTACGTTCACCCCCGTTCCAGCCCTCAGCGGAAAGGCTCAGCGCATGCTCTCCGGGAATGGTCGACATCGCCGTCCTCGACAGGCCCCGGCCCTGGTCGTCGCAGCGGGGGTGACGGGGTCCGCGATCGCGATCCCGCTCCTCGGCGCGACCTCGGCGTCCGCCGCGGACTCCGCGGTCTGGGACAGGGTCGCGGAGTGCGAGAGCGCCGGGCAGTGGAGCGCCAATACGGGCAACGGCTACTACGGCGGTCTTCAGTTCTCCCAGGAGACCTGGGACGCCTTCGGCGGTGCGCAGTTCGCCGACCGGCCCGATCTGGCGAGCCGCTCCCAGCAGATAGCCGTGGCCGAGAAGGTGCTCGCGGCCCAGGGCGTCAAGGCGTGGCCGTCGTGCGGGTCCAACGCCGGGCTCGGGGCGGGTGCCTCGACCGGCGTCGACCCGGGCGCCGATCCGGTGCCGAGCGGCCCGGCGGCGAAGCGCGCCGCGGACGCGGCCAAGGAGACCGCCCCGGCCGAGCCGCGTGACGCGGGCGGCCGGGACACCGGTGCGGCGACGCCCGGGGCGGACGCGGGCCAGAAGAAGGAGACGCCCGGCAAGTCCGCCGAGGCGCCCGGGACCGGCAAGCACCGCGGTACGCCCGCGACGGAGCCGGGCACGGCGGGCGGCGGCGCCCCGAAGGCCGGTGCCGGAGGTGCCGACGCGGGTACGGACGCCGGTGCGGGAGCCCGTACCGACGCGACCGCCCCGGACGCCGCCGTGGACGCCATCGACCCGTCCCGGATGTCCGGCCCCGACCGGACGTCCCGCGGCGACACCCCGGGCCGGGCCGACGCCCGGAACCAGGGCGACCCGGGAAGCGCGGGCGGATCCGGTGCCACGGACCCCGCGAACGGGACCACCGCGAAGGACAGTAAGGACACCGCGGGCGAAACCGCCCCGGCGTCCGGTACTTACACGGTGCGCACCGGCGACAATCTCTGGGCCATCGCGGAGGCGAAGGACGTCCCCGGCGGCTGGCCGGCGCTCTACGAGGCCAACCAGAAGGTGGTCGGTGCTGATCCCGACCTCATCCTGCCTGGCCAGAGCCTTGATCTTCAGCCGAAGTAGCGTGCGCCCCGGCGAAATTGACGTAGTGATTCGTCATTAAATGTCCGGTTTCGCGTAAGTGAGACATGAGTCTCTTTGCCCAGGTCGTCGTCCCGGCCCTTCCGGAATTGCCGATTCCGCGCGTCACCTGCGGAAACGCAAGTTACCGGAGGGGCGGGATGGGTGATTTGCCCATGATGTTCCGTCTTTGAAGAACCGGGACGGCTGTGGCTACGGTCTGGACCGCTCGCCAAAGCGGGCACCACTGACCGTCACGCCGAATCCTGCCGTCGGTCGGGGGGAACAGTCGTCGCGACAGCGCCGAAGGCAGGAGCGGGGGACCCAGGTTTGTGCCGGTCCCGTCCGCCGTCCGCGAGGACGGCGGACCCCGGCTAGGGGTGAAGCCGTACGACCCGAGGGTCGTCCGGCCGGGCAACTCACTGCGCTCGAACCCGACAGCTCACCTCGTAGGCGTCGGTGAGGAGATCCGCCATGCTGTTCGCCACCAAGGGCAAGCACCGCCGTCCGTCCAAGGCCGCCAAGTTCGCCGCCTTCGCCGGGATCACCGGTGCCGCCATCGCCGCCCCGCTGATGGGCGCCACCTCCGCCTCCGCCGCCACCGCCGCCGAGTGGGACAAGGTCGCCCAGTGCGAGTCCGGCGGCAACTGGTCCATCAACACCGGCAACGGCTACTACGGCGGACTCCAGTTCTCCCCGTCGACGTGGGCCGCCTTCGGTGGCACCAAGTACGCGTCCAACGCGCACCTGGCCTCCAAGGCCCAGCAGATCGAGATCGCCGAGAAGGTCCTCGCGGGCCAGGGCAAGGGCGCCTGGCCGAGCTGTGGTGTCGGCCTCTCCAACGCCCCGTACGGCGGCGGCGCGGCCGAGCAGGCCCCCGCCCAGCCGAAGCAGGAGCAGCCCAAGAAGCAGGCCGCGCCCAAGGCCGCGCCGAAGGAGCAGAAGCGGGCCGAGGCCCCGACCACCCGCTCCGAGCGCGCCGAGGCCCCGGCCCAGAAGCAGGCGCCGAAGAAGTCCCAGGGTCCCGCCAAGGGCTTCCTGAAGGGCGACGGCACCTACGAGGTCAAGGCCGGCGACACGCTGAGCAAGATCGCCGAGGCCGAGCAGGTCACGGGCGGCTGGCAGAAGCTCTTCGAGCTGAACGAGGACATCGTCGACGACGCCGACGTGATCTTCCCGGGCCAGCTGCTCCACCTGAGCTGACCCCCGACGGGCCCCGGGCCGCCGCCGTCCCCGCGGCGGCCCACCCCCCACGGGTCCGTCCCCCCGGCCGTCCTCGCGCCGGGTCCTATCACGGCCCCGGCCCGGAGACGGCCACCGCCCCGGGCCGGCGCGACTCCCCCGTACGCGCCGGTCCGGGGTTCCCCGTATCGCCCCCGGATCACCCCCGCGCCGAACCCGCCCCACGGCCCCGTACGGCCCCGCCGCCGATGCCTCCGTACACCCGTCTGAGCGGGCGAGAGCGCAGGTGAGAGCCGTTACCGGCGGGTAGTGGCGCGGCCTTCGCCGGTCACCGCGATTCTTCGTACTCTTTTTCGTCCCAGGGGGCGGGCACCGGCGGGACGGCGCCCCCCGTCCGGTTAGGCTCGTGACCGCAAGGGCCGAAACAAACCCGCATCCCACGCGTCACATCCCAGAAGGAGATGCTCGTGCCGTCCATCGACGTCGTCGTAGCCCGGGAAATCCTCGACTCCCGGGGCAACCCCACGGTCGAGGTCGAGGTGGGCCTCGACGACGGCAGCACCGGCCGTGCTGCCGTGCCCTCCGGTGCCTCCACGGGCGCCTTCGAGGCCATTGAGCTCCGCGACGGGGACCCCAACCGCTACCTGGGCAAGGGTGTCGAGAAGGCCGTTCTGGCCGTCATCGAGCAGATCGGCCCCGAGCTGGTCGGCTACGACGCCACCGAGCAGCGCCTGATCGACCAGGCCATGTTCGACCTGGACGCCACCGACAACAAGGGCTCCCTCGGCGCCAACGCCATCCTCGGTGTCTCCCTCGCCGTGGCGCACGCCGCCTCCGAGGCGTCGGACCTGCCGCTCTTCCGCTACCTCGGCGGCCCGAACGCGCACCTGCTGCCCGTCCCGATGATGAACATCCTCAACGGCGGATCCCACGCGGACTCCAATGTCGACATCCAGGAGTTCATGATCGCGCCGATCGGCGCCGAGTCCTTCTCCGAGGCCCTGCGCTGGGGCACCGAGGTCTACCACACCCTCAAGAAGGTGCTGAAGGGCCGCGGCCTCTCCACCGGCCTCGGCGACGAGGGCGGCTTCGCGCCGAACCTCGGCTCCAACCGCGAGGCGCTCGACCTCATCCTGGAAGCCATCAAGGAGGCCGGTTACACCCCCGGCCGCGACATCGCGCTGGCCCTGGACGTCGCCGCCTCCGAGTTCTACAAGGACGGCGTCTACGAGTTCGAGGGCAAGTCCCGGACCGCCGCCGAGATGACCGAGTACTACGCCGAGCTGGTCGAGGCGTACCCGCTGGTCTCCATCGAGGACCCGCTGTTCGAGGACGACTGGGACGGCTGGAACACCATCACCGCGAAGCTCGGCACCAAGGTGCAGCTCGTCGGCGACGACCTGTTCGTCACCAACCCCGAGCGGCTGGCCCGCGGCATCGAGGAGAACTCGGCCAACGCCCTGCTGGTCAAGGTCAACCAGATCGGGTCCCTCACCGAGACCCTGGACGCGGTCGAGCTGGCCCAGCGCAACGGCTTCAAGTGCATGATGTCGCACCGCTCCGGCGAGACCGAGGACGTCACCATCGCCGACCTGGCCGTCGCCACCAACTGCGGCCAGATCAAGACCGGCGCCCCGGCCCGCTCCGAGCGCGTCGCCAAGTACAACCAGCTCCTCCGGATCGAGGAGATCCTGGACGACGCGGCCGTCTACGCGGGCCGCAGCGCGTTCCCCCGCTTCAAGGGCTGACACCCGGGAGGCCGATGCCGACAGTCGACGGCCGACGCCTCCCGAGGGCTGACCGGCACCCCGGCAAGCCCCGTCGTGCGCCACGTCCCCGGCCGCGGTCCCGTACCGTGTCCGGGGACGTACGCGTGTCGGCACCGAGCAGGGGAGGCGGACGGAATGGCCCGGAAGAGCGCCCGGACCGGCGGTGACCGGTTCTCCACCGCGACCAGGCTGCGGCTGCTCGGGGAGCAGACCGCCGCCCGGGTCTACCGCTCCCAGCACAAGCGGCAGGCCCGCCGCTCCCGGCTCACCGGCCGGGCCGCCTTCCTCGCCCTGATCGTCTGCTCCCTCGTGGTCGCCCTCGCCTACCCGATGCGGCAGTACGTCTCCCAGCGCGGCGAGATCTCCGAACAGCGGGACCGGCGCGCCGAGGCCGAACAGCAGGTCGAACGGCTGCGCGACGAGAAGGCCCGGCTGCGGGACGATATGTACATCCGCCGGCTGGCCCGGGAGCACCTGCACTACGTGGAGCCCGGCGAGACCGGCTACACCATGATCGACCCCGAGGCGGCCGAGCGGCGCCGCACCGACCAGGGCTCGGGCGACCGGCCCTGGTACTCCAACGTCTGGGAGGGCGTCGACACCGCGGACCGCGAGTGACACGCCCCGTACGACCCCTCCCCGCGCAGTACCCGTACGCACCATCCGGACCCAAGGCAGGCATGGAAACCCCTCCTCCCACCACCGAGCACACCGCCCCCACGGACGCGGACATCGCGGCCTTCGAGGAGCAGCTCGGACGGCCGCCGCGCGGGCTGCGCGCGATCGCCCACCGCTGTCCCTGCGGACTGCCGGACGTGGTCGAGACCGCGCCCCGGCTGCCCGACGGCACCCCCTTCCCCACGCTCTACTACCTGACCTGCCCGCGCGCCGCCTCCGCGATCGGCACGCTGGAGGCGAACGGCGTGATGAAGGAGATGTCGGAGCGGCTGGCGGCCGACCCCGAGCTGGCCGCCGCCTACCGGGCCGCGCACGAGGACTACATCGCCCGCCGCGACGCCATCGAGGAGCTGAAGAACTTCCCCAGCGCCGGTGGCATGCCGGACCGGGTGAAGTGCCTGCACGTCCTGGTCGGCCACTCGCTGGCCGCCGGGCCCGGGGTCAACCCGCTCGGCGACGAGACGATCGCGATGCTGCCCGAGTGGTGGCGCAAGGGCCCGTGCGTGACGCCGTGCGGCGGCCCGGCCGAGCCCGCGGAGGCCGGGGCGTGACCCGGGTCGCCGCCGTCGACTGCGGTACGAACTCCATCCGCCTCCTCGTCGCCGACCTGGACCCGGCGACCGGCGCGATGACGGAACTGGACCGGCGGATGACCATCGTCCGGCTCGGCCAGGGCGTGGACAAGACCGGCAGGCTCGCCCCCGAGGCGCTGGAGCGCACCTTCGCCGCCTGCCGCGAGTACGCCGCCGTGATCGCGGAGCACGGCGCGGAACGGGTCCGCTTCGTCGCCACCTCCGCCTCCCGCGACGCCGAGAACCGGGCCGACTTCGTCGCGGGCGTCCTCGGCATCCTCGGAGTCGAACCCGAGGTCGTCACCGGCGACCAGGAGGCCGAGTTCTCCTTCACCGGCGCCACCCGCGAACTGCCGGGCCACGAGGAGCGGCTGGTCGTCGACATCGGCGGCGGCTCCACCGAGTTCGTCGTCGGCCGCGCCCATGTGGAGGCCGCCCGCTCCGTCGACATCGGCTGCGTCCGGCTCACCGAGCGCCACATCCGCACCGACCCGCCCGCCGAACCCGAACTGGCCGCCGTCCGTGCCGATATCGAATCGGCCCTCGACCTCGCCGAGAAGACCGTCCCCCTCCGCCGGGCCGAGACCCTGGTGGGCCTGGCGGGCTCGGTGACCACGGTCGCGGCGATCGCCCTCGGCCTGGACCGCTACGACTGGTCGGCGATCCACCACGCCCGGATCCCGTACGCCACGGTCGAATCGATCACCCACCGCCTGGCCGGGGCCACCCACGACGAACGCGCCGCGATCCCGGTCATGCACCCCGGCCGGGTCGACGTGATCGTCGCGGGCGCCCTCGTCCTTCTCGCGATCATGAACCGCGCGGGGGCGCGGGAGGTCGTGGTGAGCGAGCACGACATCCTGGACGGGATCGCCTACAAAGTGGCAGAAGAGATTGAGGCGGAGCGGTCGAGGGGCTGACCTGCGATAACGCCACGATGCCCCCGCCGATGGTCTCGGCGGGGGCATTATTCGTGCTCCGTCAGGGTGCGGCCGGGGTGCCGGATCTGACGTCGGTGAGGTAGCGCTGATAGAGCGGCCCGGCGACGTGGGCGGCACGGGCCTGGGTGGGTGCCGCCTGCTCGATCTGGTGGTGCGCGGCGGCCTTCAGGTGTGCCGCCCAGGCGAGGACGTGCTGTTGTGCCGTACGGCCGCACTCGTCGGGCTCGCCGGGGAGGCAGAGCGGCAGCGACCCGCCGGTGATCTTGTGGGCGGCGTGCCGGATGTACCCGGCGATGAGAGCCCACTCGGCGTCGGTCCGCTGGACGGCGTGCTCGCTGCCGTGGGTCTCCCACGGTCCGAAGTCGTCGCCGTGGTCGTCCATACGCGTGCTCCTGCGGTTGTGGTTACGCGGGTGCGGCGATGGTAGCGGGCCCCGTTGCGGCGCCGTCGGCCACCGCAGGATCGCAGTGCGCGACCGAGGGGACGCATGGCTGGCACGGGCCGCACATCGGGAGGAACTGCGGGGGCGTGCACGACTGGGCGCCTTCGCCGTGGACGGCCGCGATGTCGGCCGTCACCCGGGCCATCCGCTCGCCGCCCCAGATGTCCGCGAGACGCTGCTCGCGGACGTTGCCGAGGGTGAGGAACCGGCCGAGGACGCAGGGCCATACGGTCCCGTCCGGCCCGATGGCGCACTTCTCGTGGGCGCAGTGCCCGCACAGATCGGCGACGGTGGGCGCAGCGCCGCGGCTGCCCCGGCCGAACGCGCGGGTCCGGTCGGCGCCCACCTCCTCCACGCCGAGGGCGGCCAGGTCCTCGACGGCCTCGGCGGCGCGCTGGCCGTCCCGGACGGTGACGACTCCGCCCCGGACCGGGATGCCGAGGTCGAGCGCGCGGGTGATGTTCGCGCGGGTGCGGCGATGGGATCCCCGGAGCCGAGTCACTGCGTCGTGGTCCTCGGCGGTGTCGGAGTAGTACGACGTAGCGAGCGTGACGCCGTACTTCGTGAAGGTCTCCCACAGCTGGTCGCGGATGTGGGTGAGGTTCGAGAACACCTCGATGCCGAGGCCCGCCGCGTGCGCGTGCCGGATCAGCTCGGGGAGGTGCGGGTACAGCGTCGGCTCTCCGCCGATGAACTGGACGTCGGCGCATCCGAGGGCGGGGAGCTGGTCGATGACGCGTGTCCAGTCCGCCACGGTCATCGTGCCGTGCGTCCCCTGCGGGGACGAGTCCGCGTAGCAGTGGTCACAGAACTCGTTGCACAGGCCGGTGACCTCCAGCCACGCGAACCGTAACTTCGTTGCAGCAGTCATCCGAGTCTCCTTGCTGGTGCTGGAGTGGAACGGCCGGGCCGTCGAGGCGGCCGGGCCGGGTGGGCCCGCCCCCGCCGGGACACGCGTCCACCGGCGGGGGCGGGGATCAGAGCGCCGTCCGGGGCTTGAGGCCGAGGTGTCGCCGGACCGGCTCGTAGATGTCGGGCACGACGCGGTCGATGAATTGGGTGGGGACCCAAGCCACGTCGGCGACCTCACGGGGCGAGGCGGGCGACGCGGTACCCGAGACGATCTCGCAGGCGATGTAGACGAGGGACCGGCCCGTCAGGGGATGGGGCCGAGTGCCGATGAGCGCGATCGGCTTCACCGTCAGCCCGGTTTCCTCCTCGGCCTCGCGGGCGGCGGCTCGGGCGGGGGTCTCCGACGGTCGGACCTTGCCGCCCGGAAACACCCACGGAGGGGCGTCGTCCCCGGCCGGGGCGCGGCGTTCCACGAAGAGAACCGCGCCGTCGCCGTTGGTGATGACGGCCAGGGCGACGGGACTGTCGCCGTCGGCGCGCGGGAGGGCGGAGCCCGGGGGCGGCGACGGCGTCACGTCATCCACCCGGCCGCGGCCTGCCGGTACTCCAGCCACAGCATCAGGCCGACGTAGAGGCCCGTTACGGCGAGGACTCCCACCGCGATGACGGCCCGCTCGGTCCAGGTCATCGGTCGCCCCCGGTCAGCTTCAGGATCTGGTGGGCGAGCGGGATGGCCCGCTCCGGCGGGATGGCGGCGCCGGTCGCCTCGACGATCCGGCCGTCACGCCGGAGCCACAGCGGGACCCAGACCGCGCCGTCGACGGGGCGGCGGATCGCCGTCCCGGCCAGGGTGAGGGAGTACGGGCGGGACAGGTCGGACGGGTCGGAGGGACTGACCATGAGGGTCCTCTCGTCGGCGGGGTGCGATCGCGCCGAGGCTCAACCCGTGGCGGGGAGCGGCGGCGCAGGGACACCCTTCCGCCGCGCCGGACGGGCCGGGAGAGAAACGCGGGCGGGGCCTGTGCCCATGGGGGACCACCTGTTACCACCTGTTCCCATACCGACCCCGAACGCGTGGCGCGGCCTCGGGCAGGGTGGGCATCATGACCGGGTGAGCATCGACGGTCACCACTTGCATCCGCTCAGTTACCTGTTAGGGCGCGAAGGATGGACAGCGGACAGCTACCTCGCCCGGCTCGACGTGGTACACCGCCGCCTCGGCTACGGGGCTATCGCGCGAGACAGGAAGAAGGTGACGCGCTGGACGAAAGGCGTGACCCCCGACATGCGCACGCAGAGGGCTATGGCCCAACTCCACGGGGTACCACACGAAGAGGTGTCGGTGCGGCCGTGGCCCGAGTGGTTACGTCTCGCGTGCATCAGCGACCGAGACGTCGTCACGGCGGCGTGGACCCCCACAACGACGGTCGATCTACTCGGCCGCGTCGCGACCGGAGGAGACGACATGATGGAGCGCCGGGGGTTCTTGGTCGTCACGGGGATATCGCCGGTGCTGGCTGGTGCCGCCGGGGCCCAACCGGCGCCAGGCCAGACCCACGGGGGGCGCGTATCCCCGGGCTTGGCCGACCTCTTCGACCACGCCTTGGCCACCTTGCGCCGTCAGGACGACTACCTGGGCGCCGGACAGGTCCACGCCTCAGCTCGCGCGCAGTTGCGGCTCGTCGTCGGAACGTTGAAGACTGCCTCGTATTCGGAGCAGACCGGACGCCGTCTGTACGCCGCCGCCGCCGAGGCCGCCCGGATCTGCGGATGGACCGCGTACGACTCCGGTCGCCAGGCGCTGGCAGAGGAGTACTACGTTGCCGCCCTACGGGCTGCCACCTCGGCCGCCGATCCTGCGGCCACCGCCAACATCCTGTCGTACTGGGCGGCCCTCCGCCTGGCGGAAGGCGACCCGGCCAACGCCGCGACCCTGGTCACCGACGCCCTGAGCCGGTCACCCCAGATCGGTGCGCCCGCGATGGACGCCATGCTCTACGCCCGGCTGGCCCGAGCACACGCCCGCGTACGCGAACACCGGTCCGCCGCACGCGCCTTGTCCGCCGCGTTCGACGCGTACGACCGCGCCCGCGACCGGACGCCCGAGGAGACCCCGGACTGCGTCTACTGGTTCAACTTGGGCGAGCTGTACATGCAGGCGGGATCGTGCGACCTCGACCTTGGGCGACCCGACAGAGCGCTGGATCGCTTCACGTCTGCCGCCGCCGCACGCGATGACGCGTACCGGGAAGACGAGTTCCCCCGCTCCACAGCCATCTTCCTTGCCCGGGAGGCCGAAGCAAGGATGGCGCTCGGCGACCTGGATGGCGCGGTGGAGAGCGCGCGCCGGGCCGTGGGCCGTCTCGGCGGGCTGCCCTCGGCACGGTGGACCAGCAGCCTCGGCGACCTCCGGGCCAAGCTCGCCGACCACCGGGGCGTTCCAGTTGTCCGGGAGTTCCTGGAACAGACGGCCTGAAGGGCCGCCCCGACACAACGACAGCCCCGCCGCTCCGGCGCCCCGGCGACGATCCGCCGGGGCGTCACAGGGCGCGGTACACGTCCCGCCGGTCTCCGACCTTGACGACGAGGACGACGAGTTCGCCGTCGTTGATCTGGTAGGCGACCCGGTAGCTTCCGACCCGGAGCCGGTAGAGGTCCGACGGGCCGGTGAGCTTCTTGATGTCGGCGTCCTGGCGGTACGGGTCTTCGCCGAGGGCGGTCAACGCGGTCAGGATGCGCATGGCATCGGGCCGGGCGATGGCCCGGAGCTGCCGTTGGGCCGTGGTGGTGAACCGGAAGGCGTACTTCACGCCGCGTCGCCGTCCCGCTCGGTGAACAGGTCCGCCAGCAGTTCGGCCATGGTCACGGTGGGGCCGCCCTCGGCCAGCACCGCTTCGGCCTCGCGCGCCAGCAGCAGATCCGCCGCTTCCTCCAGCGCTTCGAAATCCGAGATCGGGACCACGGCCGCCACCGGGGCGCCATTGCGCGTGATGACGGTCGGGACGCCTTCCTCCGCCCGGTTGATGTGGTCGGCGAGGTGCGCGCGGGCCTCCCGCACGGTCACGGTGTTCTCAGTCATAAGATTCAGTGTACGCAGTTTCGTGTACACGAAATAGGTGTCCGGGTGACGTGCGCGAGCGATCCCCCGCGATGCGGAGGCGCCCCCTTCTTGCGATGGTCCGGCGGAGTAAATCCGACATAAGGGCCGTATAAATCGGATGGGCGCACCGGTCCATGAGAGCCCGATGAGGAACTTCGTGAAGTTCTTCACAAGGAAAAAGCGCCTGATGGGCGCCTCGGCGGGCCGAAGGGCCCCTTCCTGGGGGCCGGAAGGCCCTCCGAGGGGGTGAGGGAGGGGACTTCGGGGTGTTTCGGGTGGGTGGACCAGAGGGGGTGTGGGCGGCGCTTTCCCGGGTAAGGGGCCAGCTCACGAGGGGTGCCCAACGACTGAACCACCGGTCGGGTTCCCCGTGAGCAATGTCAGATGGATCACGAGGGCGGCGCAGTGTAGCAGAGGTAGTAGGCGTTCTTGTGAAGGGCCTCACGAGCACCCCCTCGGAGGGGGGTGGATACTCGATGGCATGAGCACCACGGAGCGTCCCAGGATCCTCGTCGTAGGCGGTGGGTACGTTGGCTTGTACGCGGCGCGGCGCATTCTGAAGAAGATGCGCTACGGGGAGGCGACCGTCACGGTCGTCGACCCGCGTTCGTACATGACGTACCAGCCCTTCCTCCCCGAAGCCGCCGCCGGCAGCATCTCGCCCCGGCACGTCGTCGTCCCGCTGCGACGCGTGCTGCCGAAGGCCGAGGTGCTCACCGGACGGGTCACCACGATCGATCAGGACCGCAAGGTCGCCACGATCGCCCCGCTCGTCGGCGACGCCTACGAGCTTCCGTTCGACTACCTGGTCGTCGCGCTCGGCGCGGTCTCCCGGACCTTCCCGATCCCCGGACTCGCCGAGCAGGGCATCGGCATGAAGGGCATCGAAGAGGCCATCGGGCTCCGCAACCACGTCCTGGAGCAGCTCGACAAGGCCGACTCGACCACCGATGAGGAGGTCCGCCGCCGGGCGCTGACCTTCGTCTTCGTCGGCGGCGGGTTCGCCGGTGCCGAGACCATCGGCGAGGTGGAGGACCTGGCCCGCGACGCGGCCAAGTACTACAACAACGTCAAGCGCGAGGACATGCGGTTCATCCTCGTCGACGCCGCCGACAAGATCCTTCCCGAGGTCGGGCCCAAGCTCGGCGCGTACGGCAAGGAGCACCTGGAGGGGCGGGGTGTGGAGATCTACCTCCAGACCTCCATGGACTCCTGCGTCGACGGCCACGTGGTGCTGAAGAACGGCCTGGAGGTCGACTCCGACACCATCGTGTGGACCGCCGGTGTGAAGCCGAACCCGGCGCTCGCCCGGTTCGGTCTGCCGCTCGGCCCCCGCGGCCACGTCGACACCGGTACGACCCTCCAGGTCCAGGGCACCGACTACATCTGGGCCGCGGGCGACAACGCCCAGATCCCCGATGTCGCGGCCCGCAAGGCCGGGGTCGAGAACGCCTGGTGCCCGCCGAACGCCCAGCACGCGCTCCGTCAGGCGAGGGTCCTCGGCGACAACGTGATCTCCGGCATGCGGGGCTTCCCGCAGCAGGAGTACAGCCACGCCAACAAGGGCGCGGTGGCCGGTCTCGGCCTCCACAAGGGCGTGGCGATGATCGTCATGGGCAAGATGAAGATCAAGCTCCGCGGCCGTCTCGCCTGGTACATGCACCGTGGCTACCACGGTATGGCGATGCCGACCTGGAACCGCAAGATCCGGGTCTTCGCGGACTGGACGCTCCAGATGTTCCTCAAGCGGGAGGTCGTGTCGCTCGGCGCGATCGAGTCCCCGCGCGAGGAGTTCTACGAGGCGGCCAAGCCCGCGCCCGCCCCGGCGGCGGCCGCCGCCCCCGAGAAGGCCAAGGCTTCCTGACCCCGGCCTCCTCTTCGGCACCCTGAACAAGGGGCCGCTCGCCTCCGTGGTGCGAGCGGCCCCTTCGCCGTATCCGGGACCGGACGGCAGGGGGGCGCCGGTCGGGTGCGCGTGCCCGACCGCCGGACCGCGCCCGTTCCCGCGTCCGGACGCCGCCATGCGGGCGCTTCGGGGCCGGTCCGGGAGTGGCCGGGGGCGTAAATCCGGTCATCACGCGGAACGCCGGGGAAGCACGCACCGTAGCCGGGTTGTTGTGGCGGAGAGCAACACAGCATCCGCAGACACCGGACACCGGATCCCACGGAGGTGTGCGCCATGACCGAAGTCGCCCCGCGCCTGACCGCTCTCGCCGAAGAACTGCTCGGGAGGCCGTTCCCGCTGCGGATCCGGGCCTGGGACGGTTCCGAGTCGGGACCGCCGGGCGAACCCGTACTCGTCGTCCGGCACCGCCGCGCCCTGCGGCGGCTGCTGTGGCGGCCCGGCGAGCTGGGCGTGGCCCGCGGCTACGTCGCCGGTGAGCTGGAGGTCGACGGCGATCTGTACCGGGCGCTGGACCGGCTCGCCGGGGTGGTGTGGGGAGTGGCGCCCGCCCGGGCCGAGGCCCGGGAGAGCGGGCTGCGCCGGCTCGCGGATCCCCGGTTCCGGGCCGCGGCCGGACGGCTGCTGCGGCTCGCCGGACCCCTGCCGCCGCCACCGCCGCCACCGGAGGAGGTCCGCGGGCGCGGCGGCGCCTCCCACACCCGGCGCCGCGACGCCCGCGCCATCAGCCACCACTACGACGTCGGCAACGACTTCTACGAACTCCTCCTCGGCCCGTCCATGGTCTACTCCTGCGCCTACTGGGGTGACGGGGTCGCGACCCTGGAGGACGCCCAGACCGCCAAGCTCGACCTGGTCGCCCGCAAACTCGGTCTCTCCGAGGGGGACCGGCTGCTGGACGTCGGCTCCGGCTGGGGCTCGATGGCGATCCACGCCGCCCGTGAGTACGGGGCCCGGGTCACCGGCGTCACGCTCTCCCGCGAGCAGGCCGCGTACGCCCGCAAAAGGGTCGCGGAGGCCGGTCTGACGGACCGGATCGACATCCGGGTGCAGGACTACCGGGACGTCACCGACGGTCCCTACGACGCCGTCTCGTCGATCGGGATGGCCGAACACGTCGGCTCGGCCGGGTACCACGAGTACGCCGCCCGGCTGTACGGACTCCTCGGGCCCGGCGGGCGGCTGCTGAACCATCAGATCGCCCGCCGCCCCGAACCCGACGAAGCCGCCTACCATGTGGACGAGTTCATCGACCGGTACGTCTTCCCGGACGGCGAGCTGTCCCCGCTGGGGACGACGGTGGGCGCCCTGGAGGCCGCCGGGTTCGAGGTCCGGGACGTGGAGTCGATCCGGGAGCACTACGCGCTGACGCTCCGCCGCTGGGTGGCGAACCTGGCCGCCGACGAACGGCGGGCCGCCCGGCTCACCTCCCCGGCCCGGGCCCGGATCTGGCGGCTCTACATGGCCGCTTCGGCCCTCTCGTTCGAGCGCAACCGGATCGGGGTGAACCAGATCCTGGCCGTCCGCACCGGCGGTGACGGCGCGTCCGGACTGCCGCTGCGGAGCCGTACCTGGAACTGACCGCCCGCCGGACACCACACGGGTACGCGGGAGGGCCCCGGGATCCTCGACGGATCCCGGGGCCCTCCCCGTACGGCCGTACCGGCTACTCGGTCTTGATCGCCGTCAGCATGTTCAGCTTGGCGGCGCTGCGGGCGGGCCACAGCGAGGCCAGCACGCCGACCACACCGGCCAGCAGCAGGAAGATCCCGATCCGGCCCCACGGGATGACCAGCGCGTAGCCGGGGATGGAGTCCCGGAACGTCTCGCCGATCGCCCAGCCGAGGAAGGAGCCGAGACCGACCCCGATCACCGCGCCGAAGACCGAGATGACCACGGCCTCCAGCCGGATCATCCGCTTCACCCGGCGCTTGTCGAGACCGATCGCCCGCAGCATCCCGATCTCCTGCTGACGCTCGAAGACCGACATCGCCAGGGTGTTGACCACCCCGAGGACCGCGATGATCAGGGCCATCGCCAGCAGGCCGTACATCACGTTCAGCATGGTGTTGATCATGCCGCCGAAGAAGTTGCGGATGTCCTGCTTGTCCATCACGGTCATCGCCGGGTTGTTGCCCAGCGAGTCGACCAGCGCCTGCTCGTTGGTCTCGGTCTGACCGCCCGCCATCTTCACCCAGACCTCGGTGATGTCGGGCTTCTCCTCGAAGGGCGCGAGCACCTTCTGGTCCACGACGTAGGAGGAGAACATCTCGTTGTCCTCGACGATCGCGCCGACCGTCAGGGTCTTCGGCGTCTCCTTGCCGTTCCGCTCGAAGACGACGGGAAGCTTGTCCCCGGCCTTCCAGCCCTTGTCCTCGGCGACGGACTCCTGGATCACCAGCTGCCCCTCGGGCAGCGTCTTCAGCGAGCCGGAGATCGTGTCGACGTTGAAGACCCCTTCGAAGCCCTTGCCGTCGACGCCGGTGACGTTCTCGTTCGAGCCCTTGATCTCGAAGTGGGCCCGCTGGCCGCGGGAGTACGACTCCACACCCTTCGCCCCGGCCAGCGCCGTGACCGCGGAGGTGTCGAGGGACGTACCGCTGCTCATGGTGACCAGGTAGTCGGCCCGGATATTGTCCGTGGTCGCCTTGTCGACGGCCTGGCCGACGGTCACACCGATCACCGTCAGACCGGTGACCAGGGTCAGCCCGATCGCCAGCGCGGAGGCGGTGGCGCCGGTACGGCGCGGATTGCGGACCGCGTTCTGCGAGGCGAGCTTGCCGGAGACCCCGAAGGCGCGCACCAGCAGCGGGCGGACCAGGGCGATCATCGGCCGGGAGAGCTGCGGGATCAGGACGATCACGCCGATCAGGGCGAGGAACGCGCCACCGGCGATCATGATCCGGCCGTCGGTGCCGTCGTTGTTCCCGGCGCCCACCACGATCGCGGCGAGCCCGGCGGCGGTCAGCACACTGCCGATGATGTTGCGGATCAGCAGGGACTTGGCGGAGGCCACCGAGTGGACGCTGCTCATCGCGGCCACCGGCGGGATCTTCGCGGCGCGCCGGGCGGGCAGCCAGGCGGCGAGCACGGTGACGACCACACCGACGATCAGCGCGGAGAGCACCGCGGTCGGGGAGATGATCAGCGGACCGTTGGGGATCTTGGCGCCGAAGGAGCCGACGAGGGAGCGCAGTCCGACCGCGATACCGAGGCCGAGACCGAAGCCGACGGCCGAGGCGAGGACGCCGACCAGACCGGCCTCCAGGATCACCGACCGCTTGACCTGGCGGCGGGAGGCGCCGACGGCGCGCATCAGGGCCAGCTCACGGGTGCGCTGGGCGACCAGCATGGTGAAGGTGTTGGCGATCAGGAAGATGCCCACGAAGAGCGCGATACCGGCGAAGGAGAGCAGCATGCTGCTCATGCCGCTCATCTCGCGCTTGATCATGTCGGCCTCGTCGTCGGCCAGCTTGGTGCCGGTCTCCGCGTCGGTGTCCTTCGGCAGCAGCGGCTTCACGGCGGCCAGTACCGCGTCGTCGGACGCGTTGCCCTGGGGCGTGACGGTGACGGTGCTGAACTGGCCGGGCGACAGGTACTGCCGCTGGGCCACCGAGGTCTCGAAGAGGACCAGGCTGCCGCCCGCGTTCACGGCGCCGAGGTCGGTGGTGAAGACACCGGCGAGGGTGTACTCCTTGACCGGCCCGCTGGTGGCGACCCGGACCGTGTCACCGACCTTGTACTTGCCCTTGTCGGCGGTGTCCTTGTCGAGGGCGATCTGACCGGGGCTGGTCGGGCCCTCGCCCTGGGTGAACTCGTACGACGGGTCCTTGCCGTCCTTGCCGGGGGCGAAGTTGCCACCGCTGTTGGCCCAGCCGTTGCCGATCAGCTTGCCCTTGCGGTCGGCGACCCCGGCGAAGCCGTCGACCCGGCCGACGGCCCGGTCGACCTGGTCCAGCGCCTCGATCCGCTTGACCACGGAGTCGGGCAGACCCTCGGTGTCGCCCCGGCCGGTCTGGGCGGTGATCTCGACGGCGATCTTCTCGTAGCCCTTGGCGGACTGCTTGCGGAAGGCGTTGCCGAGGGTGTCGGTGAAGACCAGGGTGCCGGCGACGAAGGCCACGCCGAGCATCACGGCGAGCACGGTCATCAGCAGCCGGGCCTTGTGCGCGAGTACGTTGCGCAAAGCGGTACGGAACATTGTCATTCAGTCCTGGGGTGAGAGCCGGGCGGTGTGGGCAGCCGGGGTGTCAGCTGGTCCGGCCCTTGGCGTCGAAAGCCTTCATCCGGTCGAGGACGCCGTCCGCGGACGGGTTGATCATCTCGTCGACCACCCGGCCGTCGGCCAGGAAGATCACCCGGTCCGCGTAGGAGGCGGCGACCGGGTCGTGGGTGACCATGACGACGGTCTGGCCCAGCTCGCGGACGGAGTTGCGGAGGAAGCCGAGGACCTCGGCGCCGGAGCGCGAGTCGAGGTTTCCGGTCGGCTCGTCACCGAAGATGATCTCCGGCTGGGAGGCCAGGGCGCGGGCGACCGCCACCCGCTGCTGCTGGCCGCCGGAGAGCTGGGTCGGCCGGTGGCTGAGCCGCCCGGAGAGCCCCACCATCTCGATCACGCTGTCCAGCCACTGCTTGTCGGGCTTACGGCCCGCGATGTCCATCGGCAGCGTGATGTTCTCCAGCGCCGTCAGCGTCGGCAGCAGGTTGAACGCCTGGAAGATAAAGCCGATCTTGTCCCGGCGGAGCTGGGTGAGCTGCTTGTCCTTCAGGGAGCCCAGCTCGGTGTCCCCGATCCGGACCGAACCGGAGCTGAAGGTGTCGAGCCCCGCGACGCAGTGCATCAGGGTGGACTTGCCGGAGCCCGAGGGGCCCATGATCGCGGTGAACTCGGCCTGCTTGAAGTCGACGCTGATCCGGTCGAGGGCGACCACCTGGGTCTCGCCCTGTCCGTACACCTTGGACAGGTCCGTGGCGCGGGCGGCCACAGCGGCGGCGCGGTGGGTGAGGTTCATGGTGGTCACGAGGGAAGGCTCCTGTCGATGTCGATCGGGATGTCTTTATCCTCGCCTCACGTCCGGTACCGGTACGTCAGTCCCGGTGCCCGTTCCCGGGGCACCCTTGGGTCGCACCCCGGTGCCCGTCCCTCCTCCTTTGGTATGACCCCGCCCCCGACTCCATTCGACCGTTCGGGGGACACCGGGCGCCCGGCGCATCCGTACGACACCCCCCTCGGGGCATGCGCCGGTGGACTCGCGCGGGCGTCGAGTTTCCGTCAATCGCATGAAGTCGTGAGGGTGACCAACTGTCGGGACAGTTGTACGCACGCGGCTCTCACCTGCGCTGACGCTCGATCAGGCGGCAATAAAATCAGACAAGATCGGGCCATCGGGCGACGGTCGGCACCCGGGCCGCCGATAGGCTCCTGACCCGTAGCGGCGCCCACATTCTGGCCCGGATGGTGGAACGTAGACACGGCGAGCTTAAACCTCGCTGCCCGTTGCAGGGCGTGCCGGTTCGAGTCCGGCTCCGGGCACCGGAGCCACCCGGAACCCCGAGGTTCGTTGAACGCTGAAACGCCATGGGGGCACCGGGTGGCGCTTCCGTCCCGGCCCCCTTCTTCCTCTCCTCAGGGCACTCCCACCCCTTTCCCCTCTTTCGACTCGGCGGACGTCCTGTACACCCGCTGTCACTCCGGGTACCCCGTTTCGCCGGAGGTAACGGAACGCTGTCGACGGGTCCGGCCGGCCCGGCGGTCAGGAGCCCCGCGCCACCGCCCGCGCCTCCGGGCTCGCCGACCGGGGCCGGATCGCCCCCGGGCCGCGGGCCGGTCTCCTCCTCGTCGGCGGCGACCCCACCCGGACCATCGGCGCGACCCGCTCGGTGGCCGGGGTACGGCGCCGAGGTGTACGGCTCCACGGCGCCGGGAACGAGCCTCCGAAGCCGGCGGAAACGATCTGAGAAAAGGGTCACGATCTGGAAAGATCCTCCGTTGGCACGAGGGCTGGATCTTTGCCCTCGCATTACTCTTGTCGCTAAGGCCGCGCTCGGCGGCCATGGAGGAGTGAGATGAGGAGCAGTAACCCGGTCTTCTCGCGACGGGGGTTCAGCCGCGACAACGGCACGGCGGGCTTCAACGCGCAGCCGCAGGCCGGGAGCGCCGCCGTAGGAACCAACCCGTACGCGCAGGCCCCCACCACGGGCAACCCGTACGCCACGAACCCGTACGCGCCCACCGACGCCCAGGCCGGTCAGCAGACCCGTCCGGACGCGATGACCATCGACGACGTCGTCTCGCGTACCGCGATGACGCTCGGTACCGTCGTGGTCACCGCCGCCCTGGCGTGGATCATGCTGCCCGTCGACCAGGACAACCTCGGCAAGTCGTACGGCATCGCCATCGGCGCCGCGCTCGTCGCCTTCGTTCTGGCGATGGTCCAGTCCTTCAAGTCCAAGCCGGTCCCGGCGCTGATCCTGGCCTACGCGGCCTTCGAGGGCGTCTTCCTCGGTGTGATCTCCAGCGCCGTCAGCACCTACATCAGCCCGGGTGTGGTCGCCCAGGCCGTGCTGGGCACGATGGCGGTCTTCGCCGGTGTGCTGGTCGCGTACAAGATGCGCTGGATCCGGGTCAACCGACGGTTCTACGGCTTCGTGATCGGCGCCGCCATCGGCTTCATGCTGCTGATGGCCGTCAATCTGCTCGTCGCCGTGATCGGCGGCGGCGACGGTCTGGGCCTGCGCAGTGGTGGCCTCGGCATCCTCTTCGGTGTCATCGGCATCATCCTCGGCGCCTGCTTCCTCGCCCTCGACTTCAAGCAGGTCGAGGACGGCATCACCTACGGTGCCCCGCGCAAGGAGGCGTGGTTCGCGGCCTTCGGCCTCACCATGACCCTGGTCTGGATCTACCTGGAGATGCTCCGGGTGCTGTCGATCCTCTCCGGCGACGACTGATCCCGGTAGCGGTAGTCGTAGCCGTAAGGAAGGGCCCGTGGGCATCCCGCCCGCGGGCCCTTCCGCGTTCCGCCCCGTTGAAGTACGTCGCGCGCCTCCCGGCTACAGGAGCTTGCGCGCGGCCCGCCGCAGGTCGTACTCGTGGATGATCGCTTTGGCATGGCCGTACGAGAGCGCGTGCTCACTCCGGAGCCAGCTCACCTTTTCCTCGAAGCGGACGAGGGAAGGGCCTTCTTCGACGGTGTGCAGCCATTCCGAGATCTCCCGGCCGGTGCAATGCGGAATACGAGAGAGCAGATTGCGGTGGGTCTCTTCGGAGAAGATCGGGGCTGGGGACATCGGCGCCTCCGGACGCGTCGCGCGTGTGCTCCTTCCCGACACCGTGCCCGAGGGTTCGCGTATTGGCAACAGTCCCCGAGGTGTGCCTAGGCTGCCGTGTGCTCGATACGACCCCCCTCCTCGACGCCGCCGAACGATTCTCCGACACCCTCCGCGGCGCCCCGCAGAGCCGCCTGGCGCGCGGCGCCGCGGCCGAGGGGCTGGCGCTGGCCAGGAAGTTGGCACGCCGTGCCCAACTGCTGGAGCGGCCGGGGCAAGAACCCCTGACCATGCCCGACGCGGGGCTGTTCGCCGTCGCGGACCAGGTCCTCGTCGCCGCCACCGACCTCGCCGAGGCCCTGAGGACCGGCCCGGGACCGGTCGCGGAGCGGGCCGCCGAGGTGGACGCCGCCGTAGAAGCGGTACGTCACGCGAAGCGGCGCGCCTTTCCCTGAACACCGGGCCTCCGTCTCGTCCCGGCAGCCCGGCTCCCGGGGATTCCGGGCGGGCGCGCGGGGACGCCGCGTGGTGGGCCGGGCCGTTGTCGTAGGCGGTCGATAGCCTGCGGGGATGAGCAACGCGACCTGGGACGCCCTGACGGCGACCCCCCTGCCCGAAGTACGGCGCCGCGCGGCCGTCGTGGACGCCCTCACCGCGATCGAGCCGGTGACGGTACCCGGCGCGCACCGACTGGCCTGGAACGACGGCGGCGGCCAGTCCGCGGTCTGGTACTTCGCGGCGGACGGCCGGGTACTGCTGCTGACCTTCGACCACGAGTCCCAGCTGAACCTCTACGCCGAGGGGGACTTCGCCCTCCAGGAGTCGCTGTACGGCGGCGTCCCCGAAGCCCTCGTCGAACTGGTCCGCGACCGCCCCGAGAACTACGAGTCGCTGAACCTCCAGGACCCCGTCACGGGCCGGACCATCCACTACGCGGGCGGCGTCTTCTGGTACGACGGCACGCGCTGGCACATCGCCGACGGCCTGACGGAGTACTGCCGCCGCGAGGGCCTCGACCTCTTCGGCGAGTCCGGCTTCGACTACTGCCTCGACGTCTACCTCTTCGGACAGGAATTCACCCCGGAGGCCGTGGTGGCGGCCCGGGCCGAGGACGGGCACTACGACAACGACGACGAGAACGCGGCCGAGAAGGAGCGGGAAACGGACCTGGCCGAGGTCCGCGAGGTCTTCACACGGCACGGATGATCCCGTCGCCGGAGCGGGGCGAGGGTCGGCACGCCGCCCTCGCCCCGGGCCTTCGGCCTCACCGCACGCCGAGACGCTCCTTCAGCCACGCCGTGCTCTCCGCGTCGGCCGCCTCCGGCACCGTCGTATGGCCCGCCGCCGGATACTCCCGGTACGTCACCTCGGACCCGGCCGCGGCCAGCCGGGCCGCGTACGACGCCGTGACCTCCGCCTGCACCACCTCGTCCCGGCCGCCCTGGCCGATGAAGACCGGCTCGCCGAGCCGGACCACCGGGGTGTCCACCCGGGTCCGCAGCTCCCGCATCAGCGCCGCCGAACCCTCCGGCCGGGTCTTCCACACCGTGTCGTCGGTCAGCCCGGCGCCCACGACCTGCCGCACCACGTCCGGGAAGCACTTCTCCACCGCCGTCGGCAGCAGCGCCCGGCCCCCGTCGCTCAGCAGACCGCCGAAGTCGCGCTGCGCCCGGTATGCCCGGATGCCCTCGATGACCAGCGGATAGAGCGCCGTCCGCAGGGCCCGCTCCTGGGTGGGCGAGGTGGAGCGGTCGGAGACCAGGCGGGTCATCTCGGTCGGCGGGGCGGTGGCCGCCGCGCCCCGGAAGTCCAGCCGGGGCGCGTACCGCTCCGCGTACACGGCCGCGCTGAGCGCCGCGTGCCCGCCCTGCGAGTGGCCGGTCGCGACCCACGTCCCGCCGATGCCGAAGCCCGCCTGCCGGGCCGCGTGCACGGCGTCGACGAGGCTGTACGCGGCGCTGCGGGCGTGGAGATACGGATGGGGACCCGGGGTGCCCAGGCCCTCGTAGTCGGAGGCGACGACCGCGACCCCGGCGTCCAGCCAGGCCCGGATCCGCGGATCGTGCGCGAACCGGCCCGCGGTCGTACGGCTCCGGGCGCAGGCGTCGGCCAGGCCCACGGTGGCATGGGCCACCGAGACCACCGGCCAGCCGTCCTCCGGGGCCGGTCCCGCGGGGGCGAACAGCAGCCCGGACACGGTCACCCGGCCGCCCTTGGCCCCGGTCGAGGTGTACTCGATGACCTGCCCCGGGCCGCCGTGCGGACGGGCCTCGGCGGGCAGGTCCGTCGCCCTCAGCAGCCGTCCGCTGCCGCGCGCGGGGACGGCGACGATCCGCTGCCGCTCGGGGTTCGTGGTGATCTGCGGGTGTTCGGCGTCGGTGGCGATCCGGCGGTGCTCGGCGTCGGTGGCGGCCACCCGGGCCGTGACCGAGGCGGCGCTCGCGGGCCCGGCCGAGGTGAGGCCGGAGAGACCCGTGGTGAGCGCGGTCAGCGCCAGGGCGCCGGCGGCGGCCCGGCGCGTACGGCCCTCGGGGGTTATGGGGTTCATGGGGCTTGAGTGGTTCGGTCGGCGTAAGGAGATCACGGTCGTAGCCCTTCGGATGAGTCGGAACGCCGGTACGGCGACCGTCCGGGCATTGTCCGCGACATACCGATCCGCGGGGGAGCGATCACGCCAATCACCGGACGGGGCCGGGGACCGGAAACACGGCCGCCCCCGCGCGGTCCGCGCGAGGGCGAGGGGGAAAGGGGGGCGCTGCGGGCTGGTGAGCCGGGAGAGGGGGCGGGGGCTGGGGCGTCAGAGGGACGCGATGACCCGGTCCGCCAGGACGTACACCGTCTCGTCACCGCAGACGAAGGTGAGCGCGTACGCCCCCGCGACGCTGGAACCGCCCAGCAGCAGCGGCGTCTCGCCGTTCCGCAGCGCCCGCGCCAGCCGCTCGGCGGTCTCGCGGTGGCCGGGGGTCATGCAGAGCGTCGTCCCGTCCACGAAGACATAGACGTCGAGCGTGCCGAGCGGACCCGGCCGTACGTCCGCCAGTTCCGTCCGGGCCTCGGCCAGCTCCTCCAGCCGGGACACCGTGCGCTCGTGGTCCGTGATCACCGGGGACTGCACCGGGACGAAGTCGGGGTGCGAGGGGTGCCTGCGGCGGGCGGCGGCCAGCTCGGGCGAGTCCTCCGCGTACTCCACGATCTCGTCGTCGCCGAGATCGGCCGGCCCCGGCAGGCCCGCGAGTTCGGTCAGCTCCGTCAGCTCGTCCAGCGCCTCGGCCACCTCGTGGTCCACGGCCTCCAGGGCCTCCAGACCCACGAGATCGGCCTGCCGGGGGACGTAGAACGGCAGTTCCTCACCGGGAGCCCCGGCCGAACCGGGCGCGGACACCCCGCCGACCAGCGGCGCGGGCGCGTCGGCGGCGTCCCTGGCCTCCTGCGCCGCCCAGAAGGCGCGCGCCTCGGCCAGCTCCCGCTCACGCTCCTCCGCCAGCGCCTCGGCGACGGCCGCGCGTATCTCGGCCGCGGGCGTCTGCCGGGCCTGGGGCACGGCGGCGGCCCCCGCGGCGGCGGTGGCGGCGGACGCGGCCTCGGCGGTGGCCTCGGCCGCGTCCGAGACGACGGACAGTTCGGTGCGAAGGGCCGTGACCTGGCGGCGCAGCCCGTGGGCGGCGTGCAGGGCAGCGGCGCCCACGGCCGTGGCAGCGGCCGTGGTCAGCAGCAGAGCAAGAGACAGAGCGCTCACTGACGTACTCCCGATTTCATCGACACCCCGACTTCCTACATCAGCTTGCGACGGGGGGTCCGCCCCTGTCAGTGCAATACGTCACGAAATGGACAGGACTTTCGGCCTGGGGTTTAACGTGTCGATGCCTCTGACCTGCGGAAATGGGAGTATGAAGAGGGCTAGGTCACATCCTGGGGGAGTTTCCATCACGACTGGGGAACGACGTGCGGAACCGCTGGTGAGACCCCTTCTTCCCGTGCCGGAAGAAGGGGGTCGGTTCTTGCCTGTGTCAGCCCAACCTCTGGTCCGGTCGGTCGCGTTCGGCTTCGCGTCCGTTGCGGGCAGGTGCCGCCCTCGTTCCTCGGACGGCCCCTACCCTCCACTGCCGCTCAGTCGAGCCGTGGGGTGTTGTTTGGTCGCGTTCGGCTTCGCGTTCGTTGCGGGCAGG